>NZ_BJWY01000107.1 GCF_007990715.1 Nocardia seriolae NBRC 15557
AGTATTAGCTCTGGAAACAGTGGATTGATCAACCAGAGTGGACGGGAGCCGGTGCCGTGGTGGACGTGCCCGCGTATTTCGACGAGGTGGACGGCGGGTTCGTCCCGACCCCGCACGCGGCCAGCGAATGGTCGAAGGCGCAGGTGGTCGGCCCGGCCCTGACCGGTCTGCTGGCCCGCGAGCTGGAGCGCGCGCACGCCACCGACGGCTTCGTGCCGGTGCGGCTGACCGTGGATCTGTTCAGCGCGGCCCGATTCGAGCACACCACGACGCCGAGCGTGCGGGTGCGTGACGGGCGGCGCATCCGGGTCGCCGACGTGAGTGTGGTGCAGGGCGGCACCGTGGCGGCACGGGCGTCGGTGGTGCTGCTGCAGCCCGCCGAGCAGCCGCCGGGGGAGCTGTGGCGTCGCGACCGCGAGCCGCAGCCGCCCGCGCTCGAGCTCGCACCGCCCTCGCCGCTGCCGCAGGTGCCGCTGTTCGACAGCGGCGAGGACGACCCGCTGTGGAACTCGGTGCCCAGCGATCACGAGAACAACCACCGGAAGCGCGCCTGGCAGAACCCGATTCGCGTGGTGACCGGGGAAGAGCTGACCCCGTTCGTGCGGGTCGCGCTGGTGGCCGAGGCGACCAGCATGATGACCAACTGGGGCGACAAGGGCATCGGGTTCATCAATACCGATATGACGCTGGGCCTTTCGCGGCTGCCCGTGGGCACCGAGATCGGGGTCGAGGCGGACAGTCATTTCAGCGAGCGCGGCATGGCGGTGGGCGTGGCCACCCTGTTCGACCGGACCGGGTCCTTCGGCAGCGCCATGGTGACCTCGCTGTCCAATGCCGGACGCCAGATCAGCAACGCCCAGCTGGACATGGTGATGCGCCGCCGGAGCTGAAGGACGGCCGTTGGAGCACCCGTCGCGCCGGTTGGGGCAGGGATTGCGCGGGTTTGGGCACGGACCGGTCTCGATGTGGCTTCGAACCGACGAGTCCGCGGTGTCGGATCGGGCCGTCCCAGTAGGCTCGGGCGCGCGTAGAGATGAGGAGCTGCCCGACCGCCGACAAAACTGATCCGTGGGGGTGTTGTGCTGCGTCACCTGCGAAATATCGCCGGTGCCTTGATGATCGGATGCTGCGCGATCATCGGTTACGGTACCGCACCGGCATTCGCGCAACCGCCCGGGGATATCCCGGGTCAGATTCCGCCGGGGCCGCCCGGCATCTCCCTGCCCGACATTCAGCGCTGGATAGATCAGCTGATCCCCGCACCGGCGCTCGCGCCCGCTCCGGCGAACTCGCCACTGGTCGACACCGCCGAGCTGTCACCGGATTTGGCGGCGCTGCGCGCGGCGGCCATGCCCGCCGCCATCGGCGACTCCTTCGTCGACGATTGGCCCACGCGGCTCGAGGGTTACGACCCCGGCGGCATCGTCTCGGTCCGTGACGTGACGGCCACCGCCGCACCGACTCTCATCGTGCCCGTGCGTCAGGTGCTGCAACTGAAGTACCGCACCAACGACTCTCACGATCAGGCGTCCTACGCCATCGCCAGTCTGGTTCTGCCGACCGGCAATTGGACCGGAACGGGGGAGCGGCCGGTGGTCGTGAACAACCTGCCCAGCGACGCACTGGGCCGCGATTGCAACCCCAGTTACACCATGGCGCACGGTTTTTCGCGGGCCTCCAACTTCACCGGCTACATCCTGCCCACCACTCAGCTGGCGCTGCTGCGCGGCTACGCGGTGCTGATCACCGACCACGAGGGCCCGCGCATGGCCTACGCCGACCCGATCGTGGCCGGGCACGCCATCCTCGACGCCATTCGCGCCGTGCGCTATCAGCTGCCGGATGAGCTGGGGGACAGCAAGTTCGGGATGATCGGCTACTCCGGCGGCGCGATCGCGACCAATGGCGCGGTGAAACTGATGTCGGAGTACGCCCCCGAGCTGACCGCCGCGGTGGTCGGCGCGGCCCTGGGCGGTGTCCCCGCCGACTTCAGCCTGCTGGCGCACTCCATGAACGCCAACCTGGCCTCGGGGGTCTTCCTGGGTGCGGTCTTCGGCATCGGCCGCGAGCGCCCCGAAATCCTGGCCCGCATGAACCATCTCGCACAGTGGGCGGCGGTGTCGGTCCTCAACAGTCAGTGCGGCGAGATCTTCGCGGTTCCCGGCGTCCTGCAACTGCCCATCGACCTCGCGGCCGATATCCCCGATCCGCTCGACAGCGATCTGGCACAGGAGATCTACCGCGTCACCCGTATGGACGGCAGGAAATCGCCGGTGCCGCTGTTCATCTACAACGGCGAGCAGGAGTTCTGGGTACCGGCGATCGGTGCGAAGAACCTCTATCGGGAGCAGTGCTCGCTCGGTGTGAAAGCGGTGTACCGCAGCGTGTTCGGCGAACACTTCATCGGCGCGGTCACCGGTTACCCCGAATCCCTGACCTGGCTGGACCAGCGCCTGCAAGGTGTGCCCGCGCCCGACGAATGTTGAACGCGGGCAACGGTTCTAGATCGGGAACAGGTTGTGCTTGCGCGGGTTGTGCTTGCGGACCGCGCCCTTCTCGCGCAGCAGGCGCAGTGCCTTGCGAATCTCGAGCCGGGTGGCCGAGGGCTCGATGACCGCGTCGATGTAGCCGCGCTCGGCCGCCACCCACGGGTTGTCGAGCAGCGCGTTGTAGAAGTCGACCATCTGCTGGCGCACGGCCGCGCGCTGCTCGGGCGGGGTGGCGGCGAGGGTCTTCTTACCGGTGACGGTCACCATGCCGTCCGCGCCGATCACCGCGATACGGGCGGTCGGCCAGGCGAAGTTGATGTCGACGCCGAGTTCCTTGCAGCCCATGACCGCGTAGCCGCCGCCGTACGCCTTACGCGTCACGATGGTGACGATCGGCACGGTCGCCTCGATGAGCGCGCGGAACATGCGCCCGCCGCGCTTGATGACGCCGTTGCGCTCCTCCTCGACACCCGGCAGCACGCCGGGGGTGTCGACCACGTAGACGAGCGGGATATTGAAGGCGTCGCAGAGCCGGATGAAGTACGCGCCCTTGTCCGAGCAGGCCGCGTCCAGCGCGCCGCCCAGCACCATCGGCTGATTGGCGATGACGCCCACCGGCCGGCCGTCCACGCGGGCGAACCCGGTGATGAGGTTCTGCGCGGCCGAGGCCTGCATCTCGAAGAACGCACCGTCGTCGAACATGCGCAGCAGCACGTCGTGCATGTCGTAGCCCTGCCGATCGGAATCCGGGATGATCCGGTCCAATTCGCGATCGGAATCGGTGATCTCGGGCTCGAGGCCCGGGTTCACGATCGGCGGCTGCTCGAGGCAGCTGCTGGGCAGGTAGCTCAGGTACTCGCGCGCCCAGGCCAGGGCGTCGGCCTCGGTCTTGGCCACGTGGTGCAGCAGGCCGTTGCGGGCCTGCACGGCCGCGCCGCCCAGCTCCTCGGCGCTGATCTCCTCGCCGGTGATGCCCTTGATGACCTCGGGCCCGGTCACGAACATGTACGAGTCGTCGGTGGCGACGAGCACGTCCATATTCACCGGCCCGTACACCGAACCGGCCGCGCACTTGCCGAACATGACCGCGACCATCGGCACGTAGCCGGACAGATCCTCTTGCAGGCGGCACATGGTGGCATACCAGGCCAGCGCGGTGACGCCCTCCTGAATGCGGGCACCGCCGGAGTCGTTGATCACCACGACCGGGCAGGCGTTGTTGTAGGCGAATTCCATGGCGAGGCGCACCCGGCGGCCGAAGGTCTCACCGACCGAGCCGCCCTGCACGCCGGAGTCGTGGGAGATCACCACGACCGGGCGGCCGTCGATCATGCCGCGACCGGTGACCACACCGTCGCCGTAGAGGGCGTTGGGGTTGCCGGGCGAGCGCATGAGCGCGCCCATTTCGACGAAGCTGCCCGGGTCCAGCAGCATGTCGACCCGTTCTCGGGCGCTGGCGACGCCTTTGGCAAGACGCTTCTGGATGCCCTTCTCACCGGTGGGTTCTTCGGCGATCTCCAGGAGCTTGCGCAGTTCCGCCAGCTTTTCCGCTGTACCCGTCATTACCTCGGTCTTGCCTTTCCGCCAACATCAGGTTCGGGCCCGATCGCGCCCGCGTCGAGCCGGATCGCGACTCGACCGCCCACGGTACCGTGCGTGTCGAGTTACCAACTACTGAACGCCCGGGTAACCTGCCCCCTCCCAACGGGGTGAATGGCCGCTTACCTGGGCGTGCAGACCCGCTCCCGATCGGTGCGAGCGCTCGGCGGTGCATCGGCGTGACCTCGGCCGGTGTTTCGCATGATCATTCGGCCCGCCCATGACGCGAAGCCGGACGTGGTCAGCGATACACTGCGGCCCGTGAGCTCACCTATGACTGTGCGAGCGGGGACGCCCGAGGTGATCAGGCCCGACCTGGACACCTTCGGGTTCTCGGAATGGCGGCGGACCGCCATTGTGGGTGCGGTACTGGGCGGCTCGGTCGTGAGCAGCGTGGTGCGCGGCGGGCTGCGCCCGTCCAAGCGCAAGCGCGCCGCGGCCGAGGGCGTCGTCGACGGCTTCGAGACGCTGGGCCCGATGTTCGTGAAGCTCGGCCAGCTCATCGCGTCCTCGCCGGGCGCGTTCCCGCGCGAGCTGGCCGATGCCTGCCTGCGCTGCCTCGACGACGTGCCGCCCTTCCCGGCCGCGGACGCCCGCGCCATCATCGAAGCCGATCTGGGCGGGCCGATCTCGGAGTTGTTCCTCGAGTTCGACGACGAACCGCTCTCGGCGGCGTCCATCGCGCAGGTGCACGCGTGCGTGCTGGCCGACGGCCGCCCCGCGGTCGTGAAGGTGCAGCGGCCCGCGATCGCCCGGCGGATGATCGTGGATCTGCGCGCGGCCATGCGGCTGGCGCGCGCCATGGAGAAGCGCTTCGAGAACGCGCGCGTCGCCAATGCCCAAGCGGTGGTGCGGGATCTGTACGAGGCCACCGTGGCCGAACTGAACTTCCTCATCGAGGCCGATAATCAGAGTCGCGCCCGCGAGCACCTGTCGGCCTTCGGCGACAACACCAATGTGGCTGTGCCCGAGGTGTATTGGGACTACTGTGCGCCGCGGGTGCTATGCATGGAACGTATGCGCGGCATGCCGCTGGACCGCTTCGACGATATCCGCGCCGCGCACCCGGAACCGGAGCTGCTGATCCGCCGCCTGGTCAAGGCCTGGATGGAATCGGTTGCGGTGCACGGGCTCTTCCACGGCGACGTGCACGCGGGCAACCTGTGGCTGCTCGACGACGGCCGGGTCGCCATGCTCGATTTCGGCATCGTGGGCCGGATGGAGACCGAGTGGCGCGAGTTCGTGCGCGCGCTGTTCTTCGCCAGCTCCATCGACAACGATTTCCGTCCCGTCGCCCGCGCCCTGCGCAAGCTGGACCTGGTGGCCGACGACAGCGGCGACGACGCCACCATCGGCCGCCAGCTCGCGGTCGCGCTCGGGCCGGTGCTCTCGGGCAGCCTGGACAAGCTGGATCTGGGCGTGGTCTCGGCCCGCCTGCTCGAATTCGGCAAGCGCCGCGGGGCTTCCGGGCCGCAACAGCTGGTGATGATGGGCAAGCAGCTCGGCTACTTCGAGCGCTACGCCGTCGCGCTGGCCCCCGGCTGGAAGCTCGGCCGCGACCTGTACCTGTTCCGCAATATCTTCCCCGCCGAGGTGGCCGCCAAGGTCGCCGAGAACGGCCTCACCCTGCCCCCGGACTGACCGATCGCAGCCGTCAGCGCACTGTCGGTGCGCTGTCGGCGCGGACCGTCATCGTTCCTCTCATCACCCGGAACCGAACCCGGCACCCGATGAAGGAGAGCAACGATGACGAACAAGAATGTCCTCGCCGATCTGATCGCCGGTCACCTGGACAAGGCCCGCACCCGGGCCGAGCGCGCCATCCGGGCCGCCTCGGTGCGGGCCCACGCGGAGATCGCCGAGCAGCGGCAGGATTTTCCGCAGCTCACCAAGGCGGAGATCGACCAGCTGTGCAAGAGCGCGAAGGCGCAGGCCGCGCAGTTGTCCGCCGACTCCGAGTCGCAGGCCGCTGCACTGGTCGCCGAGCTGGGCGGGAAAGCCTGAGCGAACGGCCAGGAAACCTTCAGGCTACGAACAGACTCGCCCGGCACTGTTGATGGAGAACAGTGTCGGGCGAGCGTGTGAGGTGCGGAATGGTCGAATTGGACGTCACCGGAACCACAGTGACCGTGCGGGTCACCGGGGCACATCGCTTCCTGGCCTTGCGTGACCATGTGAGTTTCGATCTGTCGCAGGTCAAGAGCATCGCGCCCGCGCCGGTGGATCTGCGCCCGCCGTGGGTGCGGGCGCCGGGGACCTTCTTCCCGGGCGTGATCGCCGCGGGGATCTTCCGGGGCAAGGGTCGCAAGGAATTCTGGGATACGCGATTCGACGGCCGGGCCGTGCGGATCGAGTTGGCGGGCTCGGATTTCACCCGCCTGGTGGTCGATGTCGAGGATGTTCAGGCCACGCTGCGCGGGCTGTCGTCCGCGATCGCTGCCTGAACATTCTCGCTTACGTTCTCGGAGTTAATTTTTCGGGATTCCTCGAAGCAATTCGTCACGGGGTGGGGCAGAGGAAACCACCGCTGGGCGGCGGTACCGGAACGATCCTTTCCGGAGCCGGCGGAACACCGCCGCCGCCGGCGGGAGTGGAGGCGCGGGGTGTGGCGCCGGGGGCCGCCGGGGGCGCCCCGATTTCGCCGGAGCCCCATGCCGCGGAGGGGTTCAAGGTGAATACGGTGGCACAAACGAACACACCGACGAGCAGGCCGATGGCTTTCTTTCGTGTCATGCTCAACGACGGTAGAACCAGCTCAACACAATTGGTGGGATTCCCGCGTGCCCGGGAGTGTCGCGACCTGCTGATCATCTGTACAGGAGCGTGAATTCGGTTGCGAGGCAAGCAGACTAATCGGTCGGAACAAGATGTTTTCAGATTGTTGTGTTATGTACTGTGCCAGCACACGTTTCGATAACGAACGGGCGTGTCTACGGTGGTTTCGTTCGGTTCTGCGGTCTCCTGCTCGGGTGGGACTTGCTCGGGAGGGAGCGGTATGACTGCTGGATCGGGTTCTCGGATGGCTGCCGGAGCGGCCCTTACACTGGCGTTTTGCGCCGCGGTGACCGCTGAGGCGCCGCCGGGCGCGAGTATCGGGCCGTGTGGTGCGGGGCTCGGGGACTATCGCGGGGAATTCGCCGCCGCCGAGGATGCGTCGAACGTGCTGAGTTTCGACGGAGCGGGCGGTATCGGCTTTCGAAGTACGCGACTGGGCCGGGGGGAGGGCATTTACGCGGTCGTTCCATCGGGTGGATTCTCCGCCGCTATGCGCATGACCGACAGTGGTGCCGCGACCTCGATGGTGAAAAGTGTTGTATTCACATGTCCGGCGCCGGGAACGCAGGTCGTGAGTTTCGGCTCACTGGATGAGAACGGTAGGCGTTTCAACTACGTCCGCTCGAACTGAAAGACCCATGTCCGCTGTGGGACACGGGTTTTCGGCCTTCGGCTCGATTCGTGCGGTACTGGTCAGTCGTGCAGTGCCCGGAAGACGTTGTGCAGCTTCGCCTTGTCCTCGAATCCGATTCCCGGTGTGTCCGACAATCGAATTCGGCTGTGCTCGATCACCGCATTGTCGGCGAAGCCGCCCGTGGGCTGGAATTCCCGGGATAGGACTCATTGCCGCCCAAATGCAGCGCCGCGGCGATGTGCAGGGCGAACTGGAGGATGTCGCGGTCGGGCCGCATGCCCGCGTAGCACCGGGCTCCTCGTACCAGCGCAGGTGGTAGGGGACCCGTCTCCGCCGAGCGCGTCCAGCACGGCTTCCACCACGTTCCCACCCGGCTCGGCCTCGGTATCGAATTCGATCCGGAGCTGGTCGGCAAATTCGAACCGATGGGGTGATCGGGATGGGTGAGAACTGCTCGAAACCGCGACATGACGAGTCCGACCGCGCGACACTGAGTCGGGGGATCTCCGACGAATCGAGCGGTCATGAGCAGAATTTCGGTGTCCGGCAGGGTGGTTGCGATCACCGGGGGTGCGCGTGGAATCGGGCGGGCTACGGCGGAAGCCTTCGCGCGAGCCGGGGCGAAAGTGGCGATCGGCGACCTCGATGCCGAACTCGCCAAGATCGCGGCCGATGAAGTGGAAGCGGCCTCCCGTCACCCGGTGGTAGGCCTGCCCCTGGATGTCACAGGCGCCGAATCCTTCTCTGCGTTCCTGGACTCGGCCGAGGCGGCCCTCGGCGATCTCGACATCCTGGTCAACAACGCCGGCATCATGCCGACCGGCGAATACCTCGCCGCACCCCCAGCCCTGACCGACCGTCAGATCGACATCAACATCCGCGGTGTGACCACCGGCTCCCGCCTCGCCGCCCACCGCTTCACCGCCCGGGGCCACGGCCACATCGTGAACGTCGCCTCTCTCGCGGGTGTCACCGGCGAACCGGGCCTCGCAACCTACTGCGGCACCAAGCATTTCGTCATCGGCTTCACCGAAGCCCTCTGGCGCGAGCTGCATCCCAAGGGCATCGGCGTCACCACCGTCCTCCCCGGCTTCATCAACACCGAACTCTCCGCCGGCACCGAGGTCCCCCGCTGGGCCCGCCGCATCTCCGTGCGCGAACCCGAGGACGTCGCCACCGCCATCGTCACCGCGGTCGAATCCGACGCCCGCACCATCACAGTCCCCAAATCCCTCGGCCTCCTACTGGCCTCTACCCGGATGCTCCCCTTCAAGCTCCGCGTGAAAACCTCCGAGGCCCTCGGCTGGGGCGCCGTCTTCACCGACCCCGATCCTGCCCAACGCGACCGCTACCACCGCCGAATCCGCGACCGGTTCTGAACTTCCAAGGGCCTGGTTGATGATCAGCCGCCGATCCGGTACGTCCTCGCCGACGACAGGTGAACCTGTCGTCGGCGAGTGAGTGTCGGTAATGATGTCCGCCGTGCGGCGCTACATGGGCGGGAACCGAATGGCGATGGAGATCGGGCATGACCGCCGAGACCGTAGATCCGAACCCTCGTCGATGTGCCTCGCTCCGGAGGGAATTCGGTAAGGTGCCCTTGTTGCTGGGCGGGCTCTACCTGGTCGCGTCAGAGCTCATCCTCATCGCCTTCATGCTGTACCCCTCTGAGTCACCCCACTCCCCGCTATGGCGGATCAACCAGGAACCGATCATCATCCCCCTGTCGCCGACAATCCAGCCGGTTCCACCCTCGCCCAGCACAATCACCCCGCCCCAGCCCCGCTGAAGTCTCGACCGGGCCGTGCTGATCGGGGCGGTCGCGGACTGCTGAAACAGGTTGTGCGCTCGCGATATTGATCTTCGGGGTGTGGCGGCGGCACGGGTGCACCAGAATCGGTGCGTCCGGTGGCGAATTCATCAGGGAGGGTGGAACGTGGGTAAGCGGCAGATCACGATTGGCGTGGGTGCGGTGGTGGTGGCTGTGATCACGGGCTGCGGTAGCCACCGCAGTGCTCCTTTGACTCCGCCCGCGACGGCGACATCGGTGCCGTTCCTGGGCGGCGGTCGAATCCCGGACGTCATCGACATGACCACGCCCACAACCACCGCGAGACCGACGACCACGGTTGCACCTACGACCACGGTTGTCCCGACGACGACGGTGGCGCCGACGACGACGGAAACGGTCACGGCAACTCCTATGGCCTCGGCGACGAGGGCCGGATAGCTACCCGCGCGCGAAGCGCAGGGTGATCAGCTGAAAGGGGCGCAGGCGCAGGCGGATTCCCGGCCCTTCCGCGGTGGCGGTCGTGTCCTCGGGGAGCGGTCGTTCGAGTAGGTCGCATCGGCGGTGAGCGGTGAACGCGAAGTCGGGGGTCAGCAGTGTCGTGACGCGG
Organism: Nocardia seriolae NBRC 15557; assembly: GCF_007990715.1. Lineage (GTDB taxonomy): Bacteria > Actinomycetota > Actinomycetes > Mycobacteriales > Mycobacteriaceae > Nocardia > Nocardia seriolae. The sequence goes on from NZ_BJWY01000107.1 coordinate 9,897, forward strand.
CCGCCGGTGGCTTCGTAGAGGCGGATGACGATATCGCCGGAACCGTCGTCCGCGAGTTTGACGGTGCTGGTTACGACGTCGTCGTTGTCGAGGGTGAACAGGGGTGAGACCGCGTCGGCGACGCCGGGGGTGAAGGGCGGGAGGTTGGTTCGGTAGCCCTCGCGGACGGCATCGGTGATCGAGGTGCCGGGGATGACGGTGTGGCGGAAGCTGTGTTTGCCGTGGTCGGTGTGGGGGTCGGGGAATTGGGGGGCGCGCAGGAGGGAGGGGCGGAGGGTGATGGTGGTGCCGCCGTCGGGGCGCACTGTGCGGGTGAGGTCGTGGCCGTAGGTGGAGTCGTTGGTGAGGGCGATGCCGTAGCCGGGTTCGGCGAGGTGGACGAAGCGGTGGTTGCAGGCCTCGAATTTGGCGTATTCCCAGCTGGTGTTGGTGTGGGTGGGGCGGTAGAGGTGGCCGAACTGGGTTTCGGAGGCGTAGCGGTCGGCGTGGATGTCCAGGGGGAAGGCGAGTTTCAGGAACTTCTCGGTTTCGTGCCAGTCGACGGTGGTGGTGATGTCGAGGGCGGGGGAGTCGGGGCGGAGGGTGAGGGTTTGCTCGAGGGTGGAGGAGCCGAACGTTCGGCCCAGGCGGAGGGTGGCGGTGGTCGGGTCCGCGTCCGGCTGGAGGAAGTCGATGTCGGTGAGGTTGGTGACGCGGTTGCGGTAGAAGAGATCGACGTCCCAGGCATCCCAGGAATTCGGTAGATCCGGGTGCAGTTGAAGGAGATGCGCGGGCGCGCCGGGCGTGAGGGTCTCGCGGTCGTGTTCGAGGTCGTACAGGGAGACGATCAGACCGCGTGCGTCCACCTCGACTCGCAGCAGATCATTGGCGAGGACGAAGCCGCCGTCCGTGCTCGCGGTGATCGAGGAGGGTCGGCCCGGCTGCTCCGGGCCCGCGCCACCGGCCGGAATTCCACGCCACGAATGCGGGGTCGGGTTGAAGGTGTTGGGGCCCGACGCCTCGCCGCCGAGTACCCATTGCGCACGCTCGATGATGGCTGACAATTCCGTGGCGACGCGCGCGTAAGTCTGGCGGGCCTCCCGATGTACCCAGGCGATCGAGGAGCCCGGCAGGATGTCGTGGAACTGGTGCAGCAGCACCGTTTTCCAGATACGGTCCAGCTCCTCGTACGGGTATTCGGCGCCCTTGCGGACCGCCGCGGTCGCGGCCCACAACTCGGCTTCGCGCAGGAGGTGTTCGCTGCGCCGATTGCCCTGCTTCGTCATGGCCTGACTGGTCAAGGTCGTCCGGTGCAGTTCCAGATACAGTTCGCCCGCCCACACCGCCGGATTCTCGTATTCGGCCTGCGCGGCGGTGAAGAACTCGGCCGGTGTCTCCCACACCACCTTCGGCGAGCCCTCGAGATCGCGCATGCGGGCGGCCTTGGCCACCATCTCCCGCGTGGTACCGCCACCGCCGTCACCCCAGCCGGTCGGTGCGAGTGACCGCGAGGCGCGCCCCTTCTCCTTGAAATTGCGTGCGGCGTGGGCGATCTCGCGTCCCTGCATCGAGCAGTTGTAGGTGTCTACCGGTGGGAAATGCGTGAAGATCCGGGTGCCGTCGATGCCCTCCCACAGGAACGTATGGTGCGGGAACTGATTGGTCTGGCTCCACGAGATCTTCTGGGTGAGCAGCCATTTGGATCCGGCGGCCTTGATGATCTGCGGCAGTCCGGCCGCGAAACCGAAGGTGTCGGGCAGCCACGCCTCCTCGTTCTCGATGCCGAATTCCTCGAGGAAGAACCGCTTGCCGTGGACGAACTGCCGCGCCATCGCCTCCGAACCCGGCATATTCGTATCGGATTCGACCCACATGCCGCCGGCCGGTACGAACCGCCCCTCCGCGACCGCCGCCTTGACCCGCTCGTACACCTCGGGCTGATGCTGTTTGAGGAAATCGTATTGCGCCGCTTGGGACATCGTGAAGATGAAGTCGGGCTCGTCGTCGAGCAGGGCGGCCATGTTCGACGCCGTCCGCGCCACCTTGCGGACCGTCTCGCGCAGCGGCCACAGCCAGGCGGTGTCGATGTGCGCGTGCCCGACCGCGGAAATGCGGTGCGCCGACGGAATCGCCGGTGCGGCCAGCACATCCGTCAGACAGGCGCGCGCCGCCCCGGCGGTGCCGTTGACGTTCCGCAGGTCGATGGTGTCGAGTGCGCGTTCGATGGCCCGCACGATGTCGTAGCGCCGCGCCGGATCCTCGGGCATCTCGTGCATGAGCTCGCCGAGCACCTCGAGATCCTGCACCAGATTCCACACCTGCTCGTCGAAGACGGCGAGATCCATTCGGCCCAAACGATATTGCGGCTCGGACCCGGCCGTCTCCAGGTCCCCGAGTCCGGTCGGTGCGAAGAACCCGATCGCCGGGTTCGACGCCGCCTCCACGTGCCAGTGCACCCGCTCGCCGCCGACCGCCGGGCTCGCCACCCGAACCCACCGGTTCTGCGGATGCAGCCCCTTCACCGGCGACCCGTCGGGCAGATACACCAGCCCCTCGCACTGGAACCCGGTCATTCCGCTGTCGAACCCGAGGTCGATGATCGCCTCGACGGTTTTGCCCGCCCATTCCGCGGGCACTGTCCCCTCGACGGTGAGCCAGCTGGTGCCCCACGGCGCACCCCACCGCGCCCCCGGCTCGACCGGAGTCCGCGGCGCGGCCAGGCCCTCCGCGACGCTGACCGGTTCACCCGGCGAGACCCACGTCGACGCCCGCAGCGGCACCGACTCGGGATAGATCGCGGGCACGATCCGCTCCCCGAGCACCCGCCCGAGCCGACCTTCGATCAACCGGCGATCATCGTGCATGACGGTGGCTCCGTTCGGACGTCGGCGTGCGTAACGAACCGTTCGGTGTCCAACTTTAGTGGAGCCGGTGAGCCCCTGGTCGGAGCCACGTCGGAGATCGCGAAAGACGTTGAAAGCCAACCGGTTTCGATCTCCAGCTGCGCCGGGCCGAATGTCCGATTCGGGGCCGTGGAGGCGGTGCGCGCGATACCGTTCTTCTGGACCGAACTCATCCGGCCGGCACGGCCGAAATGACCGCCGGCGGACGATGATCCGAGCCGGGCACCGGATATTCCGGACGGAAGAAGGCTCATCATGCCACTGTCAGCAGCCGACCTCGCCAACCTGGGGAACACCCCGATCACCATCCGGTCGACGGCCTTCGCGAACGTGTACGTCCGCCTGGACGGCAGCGGGGTCACCGCGGCCACCGACCAGGGCGGCGGTACGGTCAACTGCCAGTACAACGCCGCATCCTACGAGCGATTCCGGGTCCGCCCGCAGAGCGACGGTTCGTACGCCTTCGAGTCGGTCGCCTTTCCGAACGTCGTCCTGCGTATGGACGGCAGCGGGGTCAGTACCCAGACCGACAATGGCGGCGGGAAGGTCAACTGCCAGTACGGCAGTCCGGGTCCCTACGAGAGATTCCACGCCAGTCCGCAGCCGGACGGCACGTTCTCCTTCGAATCGATGGCCTTCCCGAAGGTCTTCCTGCGACTGAACGGCACGGGCGTCACCGCGACCAGCGGCGCGGGCGGCGGTACGGTCAACTGCCAGTTCGCCGCCGACGGCGGCACCTACGAGAAGTTCGTTCTCGCCCTGGCCGACCAGCGCCTGGACTTCCAGATCCAGCGCCAGCAGCAGACCCAATGGTGCTGGGCCGCCACCTCGGCCAGCGTCGCCGCCTACTTCGACGCCGCGACCCCCTGGACGCAGTGCACGGTCGTCAACGGGGAGATGGGCCGGAACGACTGCTGCGGTGCGGCGGCCTCGACCGGCGTCTGCAATCAGCCCTGGTACCTCGACCGCGCGCTGCAACGGGTGGGGCACTTCAACCAGATCATGGGCCCCATGACCACCCTGCAACTCGGCACCGAACTCACCAATGCCCTGCCGGTCGGCGCCCGCGTCGGATGGTCCGGCGGCGGTGGGCATTTCATGGCGCTGCGCGGGCGCTTCGTCTCCAATGCCGTCGAGTACGTCAGCGTCGCCGACCCCTGGTACGGCGACTCGGACGTCACCGACGACGTCTTCCGCACCAGATACCAGGGCAGCGGCACCTGGACCCATTCCTACAAGACCAAGCGCTGAGGAGCACACCATGCCACTGCATCTGCCCGAGCCGCCCGCCGACGTACCCGACAAGATCAAGGGCAGGCTGCACGCCTTAGCAGACGGCGGGAAATTCTCGACCAAGGCACTGCGCGCCACCCGCAAGGACCAACTCGAACTGTCCACGCCCCATGAGGTTTTCACCATGGGACTCGGCGACCTCGCCGCCGGTGCCGGCCTTGACCGCGCCCACTCGGTGGGTTGGCGCTACCTCGTCACCGACGGCAAACAGATCATCGCCAGCGCCGAGACCACACCGGATTCCGAAGGGAACCAGGAGGTTTCGCAGTTCACCGAGGGCCCGTTCGTGCTCGGCACCGACAAGGCCCTCGAGATCGTCCGCCAGCTGCCCCAGCTCGAGAAGGCCGGTTACGAACTGCGCCTGCTGCGCATCCCCGCTCTCTATCTGATGGCGCTGTGGCTGCGTTCGCCGACCGGCGACCTGCTGGTACCACTCGAGCCCTCACCGATCGGCAAGGAAGGAAAACCGGTTCCGGCCGATCAGTTCCTCGGCGAGCTGGCCGAATTGGCACACAACACCAACCCGCCCGCCTGACATCGACCGCCGTAAGCCGCTGTGCCGCAGCGGCTTACGCGGCTCGTCCTAAACCGTCGACGCGGACCGATAGGGAGCCTGGGCCACCTGCCGCGCCAGCCGCACGGCCGGGACGGTGAGGATGCCCGCCAGCCGGGTGAAGGGCCAGATGGCGACGATCAGCATGACGATCAGGGCGCGGCCCTGATAGAGCGCCGGGGCGTGCTGCATGGCGTGGATGTCCGGCCGCAGCATGACCAGCGAACGTGCCCAGGTGAAAAGCGTTTCGGCCGTGCGATACCCGTTGTCGGTGGAATTGGCGTCGAAGGCCACCAGCACGGCCGACACCAGTGCGGCGATCAGGGCGGGCAGGGTGAGCCGGTCCACCAGCGTGACCCGCGCATGGGCATCGGGAGCGATCAGCGCCGGCACCAGAATGAGCGCCGCACCCGCCATGGTGAGCGGCACGGACACCGCCTCCGCCGCAACGAGGATCACCCGAATCACCCCCTCGGGCCGGGAATGCGGCCCGGAAGCCAGCGCCTCGGCAACCCGCCCCACGAACACCACCGGCAGGCCACACCGGAAGGCGCGAATCCCGAATCGCTGCGCACCGTCGAGATGCGGCCCGTACAGAAACCCGAGAAACCCGTCCCGCCGATACCGCCATACATGACCGAACACGCACGACACGGCAGCGGCATAGGGCAACACCACCCACCACACGACAGCCATGCCCCGCACCTGCCCTCCGCAGTTCCAGCCGCATCACTGTCGCACGGCCACGCAGTGCACAGAAGTGACGGATCGTGCCAACCCCGCGAGTCCGCCCGCGCCCTCTCGGCTATCGGAGATCCGCCATCATCTGCGGATACCGAACCGGTCGACAGTCCGTGAACGCGATTCCCGAACCTGGTCGAACCTCGCTCGCAGCAACTCGGGACCGCATGTGAGGGCGGGGTGCTGCAATTGGGGGGGCAGGGGGGTGGGGGTGGCGCATGATGGCGGGATGGCTTCGGATGTGGTGCGGCGGGACGTGCTCGGGATGATTTGTGATGCGTTTGCGCCGGGGGATGGGGGTGAGTTGCTGGCGGCTTCGGAGTTGGGGGTGGTCGATACGGTGATGGAGCTGTTGGGGCGGAATCCGCGGGAGGCGGAGCGGAAGCAGTTCGAAATGCTTATGCAGGTGTGGGATTCGCGGCTGTTCGGGTTGATCAATGGTGCGGGGTGGAAGAAGTTATCGCGGTTGAGTGGCGCGGAGCGGGAGCGGTGGCTGCTGGGGATGGCCGGTTCGCGGATCGAGAAGAAGCGGGCGCTGTTTCAGGCGCTCAAGGGGGCGGCGGTTACGTCGTACTACCTGACTCCGGGGCCGACCGGAACCAATCCCGTGTGGGATCGGATCGGGTTTCCGGCTGCGTTCGGGCCGCTCGCGGGCGCCGAGCGCGGGCTGAGTCCCGAACGGCCCGAGAGGGACAGCACCGTGGTGTGCGATGTGGTCGTGATCGGGTCGGGGGCGGGCGGGGGAACCGCCGCGGCGGTCTTGGCCCGGGCGGGGCTGGATGTCGTTGTGCTGGAACGCGGGGAATACCTCGACGATCCGGATTTCGGGATCGGTGAGAAGGAGGGGTTCCTGAAGCTGTACGCGCCCGGGCCCGCCGCCACCGCCGAGGGACAGCTCGGACTGGTGGCGGGTACCGCGCTCGGCGGTGGCACGGTGGTCAACTGGACGACCTCCTTCCGCACGCCCGAGGACGTCCGCGAGGAGTGGGCGGGGGTGGGGGCGCGGCAGTTCGCCGAGCAGGAGTACACCGATGCGCTCGACGCGGTGGTGGCACGACTCGGGGTGAACCTCGATCACTCTCCGGCCTCGCGCCGGGACGAGATCCTCGAGCGTGGTCTGCGGAAACTGGATTGGCATGTCGAGCCGCTGCCCCGCAACGTCGGGGACGCCTGCGATGCCGGAATCGAATGCGGGCGTTGCGGTTTCGGTTGCCGGGTCGGGGCCAAGCGGTCGGTGGTCAAGACCTGGCTGGCCGACGCCGCCGAGGCGGGCGCACGGCTCTACGTCGGCACCGATGTGCGGCGCATCGTCGTCAGCAATGGCAGCGCCACCGGCGTGGAGGCGGTGACGGCCGACGGTGGTTCGGTGTGGGTGCGGGCGCGCGCGGTGGTGGTCGCGGCCGGGGCCGTCCAGACCCCCGCGCTGCTGCGCCGCTCCGGGCTGGGCAGCCGCAATATCGGCGCCTTCCTCCGATTGCATCCGGCCACAGCGGTTTTCGGCGTCTTCGACGAGGAGATCCGCCCTTGGGAGGGCGGCATGCAGACCCGCTACTCCAAGCAGGACCGCGATCTCGACGGCAACGGCTACGGCGTCATCTACGAGACCGGGCCCCTGACGCCGGGCATGTCGGTCGGATTCCAGGGGTGGACGGGAGGCGCCGCGCATCGCGATCGCATGCTGAAGCTGGCCGACACCGTCGCCGTCGGCATCATCACCCGCGACCGCGATCACGGCAGGGTCGAGACCGACCGCAAGGGCGAAGCGGTGGTGCGCTACCGCCTCTCCGCGCGCGACGCGGCCCACATGCACACCGGAATCGTCAATGCCGCAAGCATTCTGGAGGCGGCCGGAGCCGAACGAATCTTCTCCGGGCACCAGGCCGGGGTCGGCTACGAGCCGGGCGTGAGCGGCTCTCACGAACAGTTCGCCCGGCGGGCCGCCGCGGCCGGATATGCGCCGGGGCAATGCTCGATGGGCGCGCTGCACATCATGGGCTCGGCCCGAATGGGCGGCTCACCCGCCGATTCCGCGACCAACCCCGACGGCGTGACCTGGGACGTCCCGAATATCGTGGTGGCCGACGGCTCCTGCTTCCCGACCGCCTCGGGCGTCAACCCGATGGTCAGTATCGAGGCCATCGCCCACATGAACGCCACCCGCCTGGCCGCCCGGCTGAAAGAGCCCGGCGTGAGCACTAATCGGACTGTGCCGCAGCGGCTTTCAATATCTCTCCGAAGGTGCTCACGATCACCCGCGTGATCTGGCCGACCGCCCGCTCGACGGGGGCGGTCGGCTGGAACAAATGGCTCAGGGCCAGCCGGACCAGGATCTCGGTCATCGACCCCAGTTCCGCGTCGTCCACGCCCGCGAGCCCGTACTGCGCGCGCAATGCGGCGGCCACCGCCGTGATCGCGCGCCCCAACACCGGCTCGGTCTCGGTCATCAGCACCGGCAGCAGCGTGGCATCGGTCGCCGACCGTCCGGCCAGCGCCGCCTTGAGCAGCACATTGTCCGCGGCCGTCCGCAGCGTGAAGTCGACCGCCCGCGTCATGCCCGCCGCCATATCCGCCGGATGTGCGGCCAGGCTCGCCGCGATGCCGACCAGGAAGGTGTCCACCTCCTGGCGGATCACCACCTCGGCCAGGTCGTGCTTGTTGGCGAATTCCTTGTAGAGCACGGGCCGGCTCACGCCCACCTCTTTGGCCAGCCGCGACATGTTCACCGCGCCCCAGCCCTCGGTCACCAGGATTCGACGCCCCGCGTCGATGATCCGGTCGCGCAGCAGTTGCCGCATCTCGCTCTGGAAGTTCGGCGCTTCGACCACGTCCCGATCGTACATGAGCTCGCCTTTCGTCCCGTCATTGACAGATTCAATCGCTCTGTATCTAATGAATACAGTTCGTTGGAAAGTGTAAACGCTAGGAGTTCGGCAATGACGACCTCTCACCGCCGAGAGTCGCAGGCTTCCGCCCGCCCGCAGTGGCGTGATCGCAAGCGCTACCTCTGGTTGTTCGGCCTGGTACCGCCCACCGCGCTGTTCCTCGCCACCGCTCTGATCTGGGCCTTCAATGAATTCGGCTGGTCGGCCGTGTCCCCGGTGTGGTGGTGGATCGGCCCGATCCTGGTCTACGGCCTGCTGCCGGTGCTGGACCGCTTCTTCGGCCCCGACGGCCAGAACCCGCCCGACGAGGTGATGGAGTACCTCGAGAACGACAAGTACTACCGCTACTGCACCTACGCCTACATCCCGTTCCAGCTGGCCAGCCTGGCCTTCGCCTGCTACCTGTGGACCGCGGCCGATCTGTCCTGGCTCGGCATCGACGGCGGCCTGGGCCTGGTCTCCAAGCTCGGCCTGGCGCTGAGCATGGGTGTGATGGGCGGCGTCGGCATCAATACCGCGCACGAACTCGGCCACAAGAAGGACGAATTGGAGCGGTGGCTGTCGAAAATCACCCTCGCGCAGACCTTTTACGGGCACTTCTACATGGAGCACAATCGCGGCCACCACGTGCGGGTCGCCACCCCCGAGGACCCGGCCAGCGCCCGCTTCGCCGAGACCTTCTGGGCGTTCCTGCCGCGCAGCGTGTGGGGAAGCCTGCGCTCGTCGTGGGAGCTCGAGGCCAAGCGTCTGGAGCGACTCGGCAAGCGGCCGTGGACGATTCGCAATGATGTGCTCAATGCCTGGCTGATGTCGATCGCGCTGTGGGGCGTGCTGGTCGCGGTGTTCGGCCCGTCGATCCTGCCGTGGCTGGTGATCCAGGCGGTGTACGGCTTCACCCTGCTGGAGACGGTCAACTACCTCGAGCACTACGGGCTGCTGCGGCAGAAGACGGCCACCGGACGTTACGAGCGCTGCACCCCCGAGCACAGCTGGAACTCCGACCACATCGTCACCAATATCTTCCTGTACCACCTGCAGCGGCACAGCGATCACCACGCGAACCCCACCCGCCGCTACCAGATCCTGCGCAGCATGGACGGCGCGCCGAACCTGCCCAGCGGGTACGCCAGCATGATCTCGCTGGCCTACTTCCCGCCCGTCTGGCGCAGGGTGATGGATCACCGCGTGCTCGAGCACTATTCGGGTGACATCACCCGCGTGAACATCCAGCCGCGCAAGCGCGGGCGGGTCCTGGCGAAGTACGGGGTCGCGTAATGACCGCCTACCGCTGCCCGGTCTGCGACTACGTCTACGACGAGTCGAAAGGCGCACCGCGCGAGGGCTTCCCGGCCGGCACCGCCTGGTCCGCCATCCCCGACGACTGGTGCTGCCCCGACTGCGGCGTCCGCGAAAAGCTCGACTTCGAACCCACCTGACAGGACTTCCCGTGAGCGACTACAAACTCTTCCGCTGCCAGCAGTGCGGCTTCGAATACGACGAGGCGCTGGGCTGGCCCGAGGACGGCCTCGCCCCCGGCACCCGCTGGGCCGACATCCCCGACGACTGGTCCTGCCCCGACTGCGGCGCGGCCAAATCCGACTTCGAGATGGTCGAGGTCAGCCGCGCGTGACCGGCCGCATCGTCATCGTCGGCGCGGGCGTCGCGGGCGCGACGGCCGCCCGCACCCTGCGCACCGAGGGCTACACCGGCGACATCGTCGTGCTCGGCACCGAACCCGTCCACCCCTACCGGCGTCCGATGGTCTCCAAGGAAATCCTCGCCGCGACGGTGGAGGAACGCCGAACCCTGTTGCAGCCCCCCGACTTCTGGCGCACCCACGACATCGACCTGCGCCTCGGCACCACCGTCGAATCCATCGACCCCGGCCCGGCGCTGGTGTGGCTGGCCGACGGCACCGCCATCGGCTACGACAGCCTGCTGCTGGCCACCGGCGCCCGGCCCCGGTCACTCGCTGTCACAGCGGAATCCACCGCTCTACGGTCCGGCGCGGTCGACGTGAGCGCTCCCCGTGATTCCGGCGTGTCCGCGGCCGGAATCCGGAACCGGACGGGGGAGCCCGGCCGAAACCACGCCGGGATGACGGGGCGGACCGATGCCGCGGTGTCACGGGGACTGGCTGGGGACTCGCTCGGGGTGGGCGAAAGTGACACCAGCCGTGGCACTTACGGCGGCGTAGGTGGCGGTGGGCGGGTACTGACACTGCGTGGCCGGGAGGATGCCGAGATCCTGCGCGAGGCGATCGCGCGCAGTGGATCGCTATTGATCATCGGGGCCGGATTGATCGGGTGCGAAGTCGCGGCAACCGCGCGCGGGCTCGGGGCGCAGGTGACCGTCCTCGATGCCGGGGCCGCGCCGATGGAGCGGGTGGTGCCGGGCGTGGTCGGCGATTACGTGCGGAAGTTGCACGCCGAGCACGGGGTCGCGATCGATACCGAGGTCCGGCTGACGCATCTGGCTGCCGAGGGGAACGACATCGTGGCCGTGGCTGAGGATGACAACACCTGGAATGCGGGTGCGGTGCTGGTTGCGATCGGATCTGTCCCGGACACTTGGCTCGCTCAGGCCGCAGGGCTGGCTGTGGCGGACGGGATTCGGGTGGACGAGGGGTATCGGACCTCGTCCGCGGGGATTTACGCGGCCGGGGACGTGGCGAGCCGATTCGATCCGGAAACGGGGGAGTATCGCCGGGCCGAGCATTGGAACAGCGCTCAGGCGCAGGGTGCGGCCGCGGCGCGATCTATGCTCGGATTGCCTCCCGTCGCCGCCGAAGTGCCGTGGGGCTGGACCGTGCAGTACGGCCGAAATATGCAGTTCGCGGGCATGATTGGCGCGGGCGACGAGCTGGCGGTCCGGGGTCGGCTCGAGTCGGGGGACGCGACCGTGCTCGGGCTGCGGCAAGGCCGGGTGACCGGCGCGGTCGCCATTGCCCGCCCGGCGGAGTTCCGGGCCGCGCGGGACCTGATCGGGCGGGGCGCGGAGCTGGATCCGGGTGCCTGCGCGGACGAATCCGTGCCGCTGGCCGCGGCGGCCGAACTGTCCGGACAGTCGTGAGGGCACACGCCCGCAATTGAGTTAACCGCCCGCTATATCTGAAATGCCGCCGGACCATCCGAATGGTCCGGCGGCATTTCGCATTTGCCGATACATTGCTGAAATGTGCTGGTAGAATATGCTATCTGCGCGGCGCGCGAATCTTTCACCAGCTTTCGCCCCCGTGTCAACCCCGTAGATATTTCCGTGAAGACTGACACGTCAGTCCGAAATGTGTATTACTGTCTCGGTCAGTCAGAGCCGGTCAGCAGAGGGACCGGCCGGCATCGACCAACAGTGGGGACTGTGGGGTGGTGAACATTGGTCGACAAGGCTGTTCGGGGGCCGGAGCCGTTGCTACGGCAGGCCATCGAATTCGTTCTCTCGGGTCTGCGGACATTCGGACGCACCATTCAACTGGCGATCGCGGCGTTCCGCTTCCTGGTCGTCGACATCGTCAAGCTGCGCCATCCGTGGCGTGACACGCTACAGCAGGGCTGGTTCATCGTCAGCGTGACGGCGATTCCCGCTGTGCTGGTGTCGGTTCCGTTCGGCGTCATCGTGGCGGTCCAGGTGGGGAGCCTGACCCAGCAGGTCGGCGCGAGTTCGGTCTCCGGCGCGGCCGGCGGTCTGGGCGTGATCCGGCAGGGCGCGCCCATGGTGACCGCGCTGCTGCTGGGCGGTGCGGCCGGTTCGGCCATCGCCTCGGACCTGGGCGCGCGCACCATGCGCGACGAGGTGGATGCCTTGCGCGTCATGGGAATCGACCCGGTGCGCCGCCTGGTCGCGCCCCGGCTGGCGGCCATGATCGCGCTCACCCCGCTGCTGTGCATGCTGATCATCTTCATGGGCGTGTTCACCGGCTACGTGATCGCCGTCGGCTTCCAGGGCGTGACACCCGGCTCCTACCTGTCGGCGTTCGCGGCCTTCGCCAAGATGAGCGATCTGTGGGTGGCCATCGTGAAGTCGATGGTCTTCGGCGTGATCGTGCTCATCGTGTCCTGCCAGCGCGGGCTCGAGGCCACCGCCGGTCCGCGCGGGGTCGCCAATGCCGTGAACGCGGCCGTGGTGATCGGCGTGATCGCGGCCTTCGGCGTGAATCTCGTGATCACGCAGCTGGTTTCGATGTTCATCCCGACGCAGGTGGGCTGATGACACAGGTACCGGCCAGATACACACCGCTCGGCCACGCGGGCCGGGTGATCGGCAAGAGCGCGCAAGCGCCGCTGACCGTCTTCGAATCTCTGGGCCACCAGGCCACTTTCGTGGTCGAGGTGCTCTCCGCCATCCCGCACACGCTGCGGTACTACCGGCGCCAGACCATGCTCATCCTGTCCGACATCACCTGGGGTTCGGGCGCGATCATCGTGGGCGGCGGCACCGTGGCGGTGCTGGCCTTCCTCGGCATCGCGGTCGGCGGCTCCATCGGCGTGGAGGGTTTCACCGCGCTGAACATGGTCGGCATGGGCCCGCTCACCGGGTTCGTCTCCGCCTATGCCAATACCCGCGAGATGGCGCCCATGGTGGCGGCCATCGGCTTTGCGGCCCAGGCGGGTTGCCGCATGACCGCCGAGATCGGGGCCATGCGCATCGCCGAGGAGATCGACGCCTTGGAGGCCATCGGCATCCGGCCCATGCCCTTCGTGGTGACCACCCGCGTGATCGCGGGCGTGATCACCATCGTGCCGCTGCACCTGCTCACCCTCATCCTGTCGTACCTGTCGTGCGCGACCGTGGTGAACGTGCTGCACGGGCAGTCCTCGGGCACCTACTACCACTATTTCGACGCCTTCCTGCAACCCGGCGACGTGCTCGCCTCGCTGGTCAAGGCGACGATCTGCGTGGTCGCAATCATTCTCATCCACGGCTACCAGGGCTTCTACGCCTCGGGCGGCCCGGAGGGTGTGGGCCGGGCCTCCGGCCGCGCCATCCGCGCCAGCCTGGTGCTGGTGGTCATCCTGGACATGATCCTGACGATCGTGATCTGGGGCCTGGATGTCGGCATCCGGATCTCGGGGTAGTCATGGCGGTTTTCAAGGATCATTCCGGCCGCAGCGCCGGACCGTGGATGCTGCGGCTGCGGGGGGTGGTGATCGCCGTCGTGCTCGTCACTGTGACGGTGGTCGTGCGTTCCTACGCGCGAGGCAGTTTCGCGGACAAGTTCGAAGTCACCGTGGACGCGGCGACCCTGGGCGAGGGCCTGGCGCCGGGTTCGGAGGTGAAGTTCCGCGGCTTCGCCATCGGCACCGTGAAACACGTGCAGACCGTCGGCTACGGGCATCAGCGCATCGATCTGGAGATCGAGCGCCGCCAGGCCGACGCGCTCACCGACGACGTCACCGCGCGATTCACCTCGTCGAACGTATTCGGGTCCAGCGCAATCGAATTAGTACCCGGCACCGACGGCCGGAAACTGCGCGAGCACACCGTGCTGCAGATCGGCGAGAACGCCACCAATGCGACCGTCTCGGGCGTGTTCCGGCGCGCGGCGCGGCTGACCCAGGTGCTGGATTCGGCGTCGGTGCATCGGCTGTTCGATCTGCTGCTCGACAATGCCGCGACCCTGGGCCCGGTGCTGAAGTCGTTCTTCGAGACCGCGCAGACCCTCGCGGACGGGCAGCAGAACACCCTCGCGCACTACCTGCGCATCGGCGGGGACATGACCGGGGCGTTCCGCGACCTGACCCCGTCGGCGGGTCACGCGATCCTGTCCGTCCTCGAGCAGAGTGCCTACTTCGGCGACCCGGAGAACCGCGCGCGCACCAACAGATCCACCAGTGGCGTGAACCAGGCCGTACTGATCGGCCTGTCGAACCTGCTGGAACAGAACAACCCGGACCTCGAGAAAATCCTCGATTCCATCCTGGACCTGGCGGTGCCGATCAGCGTCTCGATCGGCTCGGTGGCCCCGGCCTACAACCGGATCCCGAACCTGCTGCGCGCCATGGACGGCGCCCTGCCGAATGTCGACGGCCACGTGCAGCTGCAACTCGAACTGATCGCCAAAACCATGCCGTACCTGGCCGATTCGCTGGCGGGAGGGACCAAATGAGCGAGATCACCAAGTCCGCCGTCAAACTCACCGTGTTCCTGGTGATCGTGGCCGCCTGCACCACCTTCATCGTGACGGCGCTGCGCACCCCGATACCGGGCGACAAGGTCACCTACGATGCCGTGTTCACCGATGTCTCCGGGCTTTTCGCCGGTGACTCGGTGCGCATGTCCGGTGTCGCGGTCGGCAAGGTCGAGGCCGTGTCACTGGACGGCACCAAGGCGCGCGTGCACCTCACCGTCGACAAGTCGCGGCCGCTGTACGACAACACCAAGGCCGCGGTGCGCTATCAGAACCTGATCGGCCAGCGGTACGTGGAGCTGCTCACCGAGGGCAAGGGCGGGGCGAAACTGGCTGCCGGATCCACGATTCCGGTGGAGCGGACCATCCCCAGCTTCGATGTCTCCAAGCTGTTCAACGGCTTCAAGCCGATGTTCGACACCTTGGATCCCGCGCAGCTCAACCAGTTCGGCACCAACCTGCTGCGGGTCATCCAGGGCGACGGGGCCGGCATCGGCCCGGTACTGGCCGACGTGGACACCCTCACCAAGCACGCCCGCAACAGCGAGGCCGTGATCGTGCTGCTGATCCGCAATCTGGGCGTGGTGTCGGAGGCCATCGGCGGCAAGTCCGGGGCGGTCGGCGATCTGGTGCAGCAGCTCGCGGGCATCCTGCACCAGTTCACCGCCAGGACCCAGACCATGCTCACCGCCGTCGACACGGCGAAAAAAGTTCTCGCGCCGATGATTCCGCTGCTCGAAGACGGTCAAGCCGCCTACGACCAGGGCTACGGCCCGGTGGACGGCCTGCTGCGGCGGCTGGTGCCGCAGATGGATCAGCTCACCCAGATCCTGGCCATCACACCGCAATTGGTGACCGGTCTGAACCAGTCGACGCCCGGCCAGGGCTACAAGCCGCGCATCACCTGCTCCAACGGTGAGGCCGCGCTGCCCGCGGCGGTCGGTGTCATCCTGTCCACTCAGAACCTGGTGGTGTGCAACTGATGCGGGCACTGATCAACTATGTCGGCTAGCTGATTCGCGACGTGATCGCCGGGCGCGGCGACCAGAACACCCAATTGCGCTGGGGCATAGCCGGTGTCGTGGTCTGCGTGATCGCGCTGACCATCGCCGGGGCGCTCTACGTGATTCCCTTCGGCCAACGCACCTACGTGGCCGACTTCAAGATCTCCGGCGGCGCGCGCTCGGGCGACGAGGTGCGGGTGGCGGGCATCAATGTCGGCAAGATCCGCAGCGTGGATCTGGTCGGCGATCATGTGGAGGTCGCCTTCACGGTGAATCA
The DNA here is from genome assembly GCF_007990715.1 of Nocardia seriolae NBRC 15557. GTDB lineage: Bacteria > Actinomycetota > Actinomycetes > Mycobacteriales > Mycobacteriaceae > Nocardia > Nocardia seriolae. The sequence goes on from NZ_BJWY01000107.1 coordinate 25,653, forward strand.
CGATGTGCGCGTGACGGATCGGTCCGCGATCGAGGTCAAGATGCTGACCCCGATCGGCGGCCACTACCTCGCGCTGGCCCCGGCCGGGGACAAGGAATTGGGTTCCAAGCACATTCCGCCGGAGCGCACCGCCACCCCGTTCGAGCTGAGCGACATTCTCGACAAGGGCACCCCGATCTTCGGCAAGGTGGACGCGAGCACCATGCGCGACACCATCGGGCAGCTGAATTCGGCCCTGGCCGGGCAACCCGACGCGCTGCGCGGGGTGATCGGCAATGCCAATGAACTGACCGGGCTGCTCGCCGAGCGCACCGACCAGCTCAATACCGCGCTCAACGTGTCCGACGAATACATCGCCGCCATCGCCGACGACAAGGCGCTGCTGGCCGATTTCGTGAAGCAGCTGGGCCAGGTCGCCGATCAGCTCGGCAACCGCAAGGACGACATCGTGGGCATGTTCAACCTGCTCGAGCGGCTGCTGGTCTTCCTGCACCGCCCGCTCATGGCCTACGGCGACAGCATCGAGCCCGCGGTCACCCAGATGGAGCAGGTGTTCTCCAAGATCGTCGGCGACGGGGATCGGATCGACACCGTCATCACCGGGATGCGCGATGTCATCGACAAGCTGAACGGCCTGCTGGGCAATCAGATCAAGGTGAACCAGCCGGCCGCCGGGGTCGTGCTGTGCATTCCCTACGAGGGCAAGGCGTGCTGAATGAGATGGGGTAGAACAGTACTCGCCGCCGGGGTCGCCGTCGCGGTGGTGGCCGCCGGGGTGGCCGGGGTGTCCTGGGCGAATGCCGCGCGCGATCCGAAACAGAGCGTGTGCGCCGAATTCACCGACACCGTCGGCCTGTACGAGGGCAACAGCGTCACCATGCTCGGTGTCGAGATCGGCACCGTATCGAAGATCGAGGCGCTGGGCGACCGCATGCGGGTCACCATGCGCGTCAAGGACTCGGTGAAACTGCCGGCCGATATCCAGGCCGTCACCATGTCGAGTTCGATCGTGACCGACCGGCACGTGGAACTCACCAAGCCCTACACCGGCGGATCGCGCTACGACACGTCGAAATGCATTCCGCTCGACCACACCAAGACGCCCATCGGCATCAGCGAGGCGCTCGACGCCATGGGCAGGCTGGCCGGTGACCTGACCGGGGGCGGCAGTACCGGCGGCAAGCCGGACACCCTGCTGGACGACACCCTGACCGCGGCCGATGCCGCCATCGACGGGACCGGCCCGCAGTGGAATCAATTGCTGCAGCACCTGTCCGCCGCCATCGGCGACCCCACGCAGAAGGATGCGGTGTTCCGGCGGCTGGTGGACAATCTGGACCAGCTCACCACCATGTTCGTGACCAACTGGCCGGATATGGCGCTGGTGCTGAACAATCTGCGCGCCGGGCTGCAATTGATCGGCGATTTCTCGGCGCAATTCTCCACGGCCGTGGATGTCGCGGTCGAATTCCTGCCGGTGATCGCCCGCAACGCGGGCAAATACGATCAGCAGGTCTACGCGCTGCTGGATGCGGTGCTCCCACAGGTGCACACCTTCACCCAGCAGCACATGGGCGATATCGATTCGCTGCTGCGGGCGCTGCCACCGCTGGCCGAACGGCTACCGCAGGCGGGTGCGAAATGAGGCGCACGGTAATCCGGCTACTGCCCTTGGTCACCGCCGCGACGCTGGTGCTGACCGGGTGCGGTGTGAAGGCCACCGATATCCCGATCCCGGGCACCTATCCCAGCGGCGACACCTACACGGTGCGAATCGAATTCGGCTCGGTGCTGAACCTGCCCGACCGCGCCAAGGTGATCGCCGACGGCGTCGAGATCGGCATGCTCGACCGTATCGAGCTGATCGGCACCACCGCGGTGGCGACGGTGAAACTGCACACCGACGCCAAACTGCCCAAGGCCACCACGGCGGAATTGCGGCAGGACACCATCCTCGGCGACATCCATATCGCGCTGGAGGCCCCGAAGGGCTCGGAGCCGGTGTTCCTCACCAATGGCGATGTGATTCCGATGTCGCACACCATTCCCGCCACGAATGTCGAGGACATTCTGCGGGCGCTGTCCAACATCATGACCGGCGGCCGCTGGACCGACATCCAGAAGATGGTCACCGACATCAACGCGGCCTTCCCGTCGGATCCGGCCGAACTGGACCGGATCAACAGGGCCGGACGCGATGCCCTGCACGACATGGCCACGCACACCGACGATCTGAACCGCATCCTCCTCTCCGCCCAGCAGATCACGGCCAAGCTGGAATCCGGGCGCGGCGCGGTGGACAAGATCCTCACCTTCGGCCCGGACCGCGCCGCCGGTCTGTCGGATGTGCTGCTCGCGGTGGTGAATCTGATCATCAGCGGCGGCCCGCTGGCCGCGAACGCGGGGGAGCTGCTGCTGCCGCACGTCGGCGACTTCCGATCCATCGTGTCGATCCTCGCGCCGACCGCCATCACCGCCGGATACGCCGACCTCACCCTGGCCGCCGATCTCGACGCCTTCCACACCCTGTTGCGGGAGAAGATCATCCCCTTCCTGCAGGCCCCGGATGTGAAGGTGCGCAAGATCTCCGCCGATGCGCAGGCCGACCAGCTGATCACCACAATGCGCTCGATCGGGATGGTGCCCTAGTACT
>NZ_BJWY01000108.1 GCF_007990715.1 Nocardia seriolae NBRC 15557
GTACTAGGTGGCGAGCAGGTAGATCACCGGGCCTTTTCCTCCTCGTGCCGACGAGCGGCGTCGTCGATCGCTCCCCAATGCCGTGCTCGCTCGAAGTGCTGGGCGATGCGGGCGGCACGCTCCTGCTTCTCAGCGTAGAACCGCAGGGCCAGGTTCACCGCGTCCTTTTTCGTTTTCGCTTTCGATAGAAGCATCGCGCGCTGTAGAGCGTCGTCGTCGAGGTCGATCTGCGTGACTGTCATGGCAAGCCTCCGCTCATGTTGGTGATGTACAAAAGATTGTCCATCACCAACATGGACCGTCCAGGGAGTCTGTGGTGAGGCCGCGCGTGGAAAAATTGAAAAGCCGATACTTCAATATGTCCCTGCGCTTCGCAGGTGTCTCATGCGGCCGCGGCGGGTGGGCCCATGAGGGTGGACTTGCGACCCCAGATGAACCAGGCAACCGGTCCCAGGAACGGGAACGCCAGAATCAGCAGCGCCCAGACCGCCTTGCCGCCCGTGGCGTAGGTGCGCGAGCGCAGCACGCTCACCAGGGCTCCGATGAACAGTGCGACCGCGGCGAGCAGGACGGCGATCACGCCGATGCCGAGCAGGAGCGATGCCACGGATTCGCCGGTGCCGGTGCTGGTATCGGTCGATGCGAGCAGTGTTGTGATCATGTAGCCGACGGTAGTGATGGCGCTGCTGTGACCACATCAGCAATTCGCTCATCATTCGCCGTGTCTGGTAGATCCCCGGATGTAGGCCGAAAGGACTACCGCTGAAACGGGCACAGCCATCCGCCCGGGACCTCAGGCGATTCGCACGCCTCGGGGTAGTCGGCGCGCGGGGACGCTCAGGCGGCGTGCGGCGACGGTGAAACCGAGCGCGCCGAGGGCGACGGTGGTGAGAAGTCCCGGGTACCAGCTGTTTCCGAGTTGGGAATCGCCGTGTGCTCGTTCGCGTGCGTAGTAGTCGGTGCTGTCCGAACCGATCGCGCCGAACCCTGCTGAGGATTCGTCGCAGGTCGGGCCGACGATGTACGGTCCGGATCGTGCCTCGGACAGTTGGCGGGCCAGTTCGGTCGCGATGGTGGGGGAGGCCGTTCGGCCGCTGCCGTAGCGGGGTTCGCGGGGCGCGGGGTCGTGCGGGGCGACCAGGTCGGGGATGATCAGGAACGGGTTGGGGGCCAGCAGCCACCAGATGCGCTCGGAGTGGTTGAGCGACCACACGATCGGCGTGTCCGTGCACACCTTCGGGTCCCGCCAGTCGAGGGTGTCGGCGGGATGGCCGTAGCTGGGAATCGTGACGGTGTGGTCCCGGGCTGTCGTCGGCAGCCGCAGGGCGAACAATGCGGGCAGGCCCAGGATGAGGAAGAAGACGGTGGCCTGGGTCGAGACCGCGGAGCCCGCGGGGCGGGCCGTCACCGCTGAGAAGCCCAGGCCCACAGCGCAATAGCAGCCGAAGATGATCCACAGCACCATGATGCCGAGCAGGCCCCAGCCGAAGCCGTAGGGAGCGGCGGCGGCGCCCCAGATGAGGTACGGGCTCGCGATCAGGATCAGGGCTGTGCACGCGGCCCAGTTGCCCAGTAGTTTTCCGAGTGCCAGTTGCCATTTCGAGATCGGTGTCGCCTGCACGAGGGCGAGGGTCGCGTCCTTTCGATCGCCGTTGATGGCCGTCGCGGTGAGGGTGGGGGCGAGGATGACGCCCAAGAACAGTTCCAGGCCCACCACGATGGTGTAGAGGTTGGGCGCCCAGTCCCGGTAGGTGGCCTCCGAGAGCGCCGTGGCGGAGTAGAGCGATCCGAACACTCCCAGTGAGAGCACGAGGAACACCGCGGCCAGCGTGGCTTTCCAGCGCGTGGTGCGAACTCGCTGGCGCAGTTCCATTCCGGCGAGCACGCCGACGGTCGCGCACCAGGAACGGACTCGGGCGCCGAGGGCGGTGCCCGCACTGATCGGGGCTGTCATCGTCACGTCCTGTCCGCGTCGAGGGCGATATAGGACTCCTCGAGTTCCGCTGTCACCCTGGAGAATTCGGCGATCCTGGCGCCTGCGGCGATGAGCTCGGCCAGATGATCGGCGGCGTGCTGCTCGTCGGGGAATGTCAGTGTCGGCGCGGTATTCATCGGCTGGCCCACCTCGCGTATCCGCCATCGCGGGCCGTGGCTCGCGGCGGGCGGGTGTGTGCGTCCCGCGGTCATGGCGATCACGTCGTCGACCATCTCCGACAGCTCGGTGAGGATGTGCGACGACACCATGATCGCGCATCCGTCGTCGGCCAGGGCGCGCAATTGATCGCGAAGATCGATCCGTGAGCGCGGATCCATGCCGGACGCGGGCTCGTCGAGCAGCAGCACGCGCGGACGGTGCACCAGTGCCCGTGCGAATCCGAGGCGTTGCTTCTGACCGCGCGAAAGTTCTTGCGCCGGACGGCGGGAGAACTCCGTCAGGTGCACCAGTTCGAGCAGTTCGGCGGCCCGGTGGCGCGCCCGCGCCGTCGACTCACCGTAGAGGCGGCCGAAGGCGGTGAGGATTTCTGTCGCGGTGAGGCTGTCCCAGGTGCCGAAGGTGTCCGGCATCCATCCGATCTCGCGCCGCAGCTCGGCATCGCCCGGGGTTTCGCCGTCGATCCGGATCGATCCGGCGTCCGCGGCGAGCAGTCCGGCGAGCATGAGCAGCAACGTCGTCTTGCCTGCGCCGTTCGGCCCGATGAGACCGGTGATACGGCCTCCGGTCAAGGTGACGTCTGCGTGCGCGACCGCGACGTGCTTACCGAAGCCTCGTACGAGCCCCTGCGCCGTCAGTTCCATGAGCAAACGATAGATATAGTTGCTAGATGATTGCTATGGCGATCGGTGTTGCCGGAATCACTGGCCGCATGTCGATCGCGGGCGCTGATCCAACCGTCGGCCAGTCGTCACCCTGGATTTCGAGGTGCAGTGCCGCGTGATCAGCGGTGTGATGAGTCTCATGCGCTCGGGCCGAGTGAATTTGCCAAAAGTATGCTGCCTGGATGGTAGGGCCATCTCCGCCACACCGGACTGCCTCTCACGACTCTGTCCCTTCCCGCGTCGACGTAGAGAGTTCGCCTCGTCGCCGCAGGGCCTGGAGCGTGTTTGCCTGGATGGTGACGGTTGGATTGGCGCTCCTTGCGGCGCGCTTCGTGGTGTTCGGTTTCTTCTCTTCGGATGAGTCCGCGCCAACCGCGGGCCCCGATTATTGGCACGACCGGATCGGGCGCGGCTGGATGCACGAGTACCGCGATCTGTTGCGAGTCGGCTGACGGCCTTTCATGCAGGCGAGCGATGCGCGGCGGAGCGGGTCGGAGCCGAACGCCGCGCTGATCAGCTCGGCGACGGTCCGGACGCCTTGGGCCTCGACCTAGAAATCGGTGCGCGACCGGTGAGCGCCAAACCGCGGCAATTCCTGTGTGGGACAGTCAAATTCGAGGTGTACCTGTGTCGGAAAGGCGTCGAGGCTGCCGTAGCGGGACGGGATGTCGGTCGGCAGGCGTAGGACGCAGCCGGAGGTGCGACTCGCCGCCGCCGGTGTCTCCACCGGGTCCGAGGGACGCGGGGTCATCGGCGGGCGGGGCAGGATTGCTTGTCGGGTACCGCGCCCGCCGATGGGGGACTGCCGAGTACAGCGTCTGGTCCCGGTTGCAGGCCGGGGCCGTGGAGGCCGCCAAGGGCGGGCGACCAACGCGGATCAGATTATGTGGCGGTGCGCCCGAATCCGGGTGTGGTGCGCGGCCACGCTTCTGTGGAATTCGGCCAACCGCGCGGCCCTCGCGCGCGGATCGACACGCCCGAATCCCACGCCATGTAGCTGAAAACTTGCCTAATCGGGTAGGAGTCGCATTTCGGTGCGCGATCATTCCCGGCATGCTCGACGACTCCTGGTGTGTCCGTTCGACACACAGCGCCGCAGTGCTTGTCGACTTCGCCGTTAGCCGTTCGATGACCACAGCCGGGGCGCTGGCCGGGACCGGGCTCGGCGAGGCGGATCTCGAGGACCCGGACCTCGAGATCGATATCGGCCAGGAATTCCGGATCATCGAGAATATCCTCGCCATCACCGGTGACGAGCCGGGAATCGGCCTGCTGGCCGGCTTTTCGCTGCATCTGCCGATGCTGGGCAGCCTGGGTATCGCGCTGGGCGCCTGCGCCACCGTGCGTGAGATGGTCGAGCTGTGGGTGCGCTACGCCGAACTGTCCTTCGCCTACTGCCGATTCGGCCTCGTCGATGCGGGCGAGCGGGTACTGGTGACCCTCGACGCCGCCACCGTTCCGCCGCACTTGCACCGTTTCGCCCTCGAACGCGACCTCGCCGCCCTGCGCACCGTGCAGCGCGAACTGCTGAACTGGGACGTCCTGGCGCACAGACTCGAGCTGAGGCTGCACTACGCTTCGGTCTACGAGGCGGTCGGCGTGCTGCTCGGCCTCACCGCCATCGATTTCGACCGTCCGGTCAGCACGCTGCACCTCGACGCCGCCGACCTGCGACGACCGATGCCACAGGCGAATTCGATCCTGTGTCGGCAGTACGAGCAACGCTGCGCGGAACTCCTCGCCCGCCGCCGTGGCCGCGCGGGCCTGGCCGGGCAGGTCCGCGCCCTGCTCATGCGCAACGGCCGCGCCATCGACCAGGCGGCCATCGCCGCCGACCTGCACATGAGCGTCCGCACGCTGCGCCGCCGCCTCGCCGAGCAGGGCACCAGTTTCCGCGAACTGGCCTCCGAGACAACGGGTCTGCTGGCCGAGGAGCTGCTGGCGACCGGCCTCACCGTCGATACGGTGGCCGCCCGCCTCGGCTACACCAGCGTCTCCGCGTTCGCGTCCGCCTTCCGCGACTGGAAGGGCCAAACACCGGGCCGATACTCGCAACACAAACGGCGTCGGACCTGACCCGTGCCGGTGGGACGTCCGTGTGCTCGAGGACGATGCAGCCCACGGCCGACATGGCTTCGACGAGCGCTGCGGTCTCCTTCGGAGGGCGGACATCGACCAGGTGATCCCCGCCTTACGCGCTGTGCTCGGGGGAGCTACCCGGGAGGTGTCGCGTCCAGTCGACGCGGGCGAGCAGGACGACGGCGGCGAGCAGCCCGAGCTGAATCGCTATGCCCCACGGGGAGGTCAGGGTGTCGGTGAGGGTGGCGCCCAGGCTTCGCTCGGCCACATCGGTGGCGCCGATGTAGAGGGAGTAGCTGACCAGCCTGCCCGCCACGTGCGCGGCGGTGATCGGGAGCAGGCGAACGCCCATCAGTCCGGCCGCCTCGAACAGCTGGGCCGACGGTAGGGGCGAGATCAGGAAGATGGCGAGTCCGGTGAACGAGCGGCCGCGATGGCCGGTGAGGTAGTCCTTGGCCGCTCGCAGGCTGGCTTTGCGGCGAGTGCTGAGCCGGTCCCGGACGCGGCCGGTCGCGGCGGCGAGGAGATAACGTCCGGTGCCCGAGGTGAGAGCGCCGGTCACGACCAGCACGACGGGGTCGAGATGCCAGTTCAGCCGGAACAACACCAGCACCGCCACGGTCGGAGGGCCGAACGCCGGCATCAGATTGACGGCGAACACCACGGCCACGACGGCCAGATACTGCAGCATGCGCACACACCTGGCGATGCGCCGGTGCCTCAGGGCTTCTCGGTGCGAGGAACAGTGGTGTACTGCAACAGTCCGACCACCGCGCCGCCCGGATCGGAGAACAGGGCGAAGGACATGGTGTCGTCGATCGGGGTCGGTTTGATGATGACGGTGCCCCCGAGCTGCTGGATCTCGGCGAGTTTCGCGTCCAGGTCCGGCACCCGGATGTAGACGGTGACGTAGGAGGGAATACCCTTGCCGGTCTGCATGATTCCGCCGGGCAATCCCTCGTCGACCTCCTCGACGAGAGTGTAATCAGGTCCGGCCGGCGTCATGGTCCAGTCGAACGCCGCACTGTAGAACCGGCGCAGGGCCTCCGCGTCGGGTCCGCTGATCTCCCAGTGCACCACGGGATAGGTCATTGGCGTCTTCCTCTCGTCCGATGCTCGCGGTCTGCTCGACGGTCCCACCCGTGGCCGCCCGCCGGTGAGGGCCGATCGCCACCGGCCACGATGACCAAGGCACTTCGCGGCCCGGCCACGATGGCGGCCCGGCGACTGCAGCGGTCGGTGGAATACGCGCGACGCGAATGACTTTCGCCACTATCCGGCGGCGTGCGCGGGCGTTGGAATCGAGGGAGGAGGTAATCGCCATGACTCAGGATCCGGTACTGGTGGCATACGGCTCGAAGCGCGGCGGCACCGCGGAGATGGCCGAGTGGATCGGCGACGCACTGCGCGCCGCGAATCTGACGGTCGAGGTGCGCCCCGCCCGGGAGGTTCGCTCGCTGTCCGGATTCGGTCCGGTGATTCTCGGCGGCGCACTGTACAGCGGACGTTGGCATCGCCATGCGCGGGCCTTCGCGCGGCGCTTCGGCAGACAGCTCCGGGAACGCCCGGTGTGGCTGTTCGGCAGCGGCCCCCTCGACGATTCGGCGGATCGCCTGGAACCGGGCAAGCTCTTCGGCACCGGCGGCCTCCGCAAGACCGCCACCCGGCTCGCGGCCCGGGACTGCGCCGTATTCGGTGGCAGACTCGAGCGTGACGCCCGTGGTTTCCCCGCCTCGGCGATGGCGAAGAAGTCGGCCGGCGACTACCGCAATCCCGATCGAATCAAGTTGTGGGCAAAGGACATCGCGGCCCAGATCAACCACGATCCGAGGTGACCCCACCCGGCCGCGATCCGCGTCCACCGAGCCGTATGCCGCGTGGCTGATCGATTCAGTACGTCGTCACCGTCACCGCACCGGTGGTGGCGTTCCAGTCGATCCGGCCGTGCTGGAAGTCGCTGCGGCGGCCGCCCTCGACGGTGTACTCGTCGCTGATCGGCAGGCCCAGCGTGCTTCCGGTGCCGCCGAATTGGAGATAGCGGGTCAAGATCGCGCCGTGCACTTCGTGCGCCGCCGTGGTGGCGGACCAGTAGATATTGCCGCCCTGGAACTGCGAAGCCCGCCCGCCGGTCACGCCGGTCTCGTCGGACAGTGGATATCCCAGGACGCCGCGCTCCCAGCCGAGCACGGACCACTTGTCGCGGATCGCGCCGTAGACCGTGTGCGGTCCGCTCGCCGGGCTCCAGTAGATCGAGCCGCCTTGGAAGTGATTGAACTGCCCGGAGCCGTCGGGCGCGGTGCTCTCGTCGGTCACGGGAAAACCGAGGAACGAGGCCAGCGAACCGAGCTCGGCGTGTTTCCCGCCGATCGCGCCGTGCACCTCGAACGCGCCGATATCGTTGCGCCAGTAGATCCGTCCGGTGGTGAACCATTGCACCGCGCTGGCGCCGGCCGTCACCGCCATCTCTTCCGTACGTGGTACCCCGAGCGCGGATCGCGGCGCGCCGAGCGCGGCGTACTTGGCGCCGATCGCGCCTCTCGTGACCGACCGTGCGGGGTCGGTGAAGCCGTAGCCCATATCCCGCAGGGTCGAGATGATGGACGGCAGCGCCGCGGTGTCGGTGGATTCGTCACTGAGATGCATGACGATCGTCGCTCCCGGCACCGTGTACTGGCGTATGCGCGTGAGGATGGTGTCCAGGCTCGCGCCCGCGTACCCGGTGGTGTCGAAGGTCCAGTCGTAGTTGAGGTAGTAGCCGCGCCCGGCGAGATCGGCGTTGACGTCGGCGTCCTGGTACCCGTCCCGGTACGGTGCTCGAAACCAGCCGACCGCGGTATAGCCGAGACGGTTGTAGGCCGCCTCCGCGCGATCCAGTTGTGCCCAGCGCTCGGCCTGGGAAAGACCGGTGAAGTACGGGTGGTCGTAGCTGTGGTTGATCAACTTGTGCCCGGCCGAGATCAGGGTGCGGGTCTGTGCCGGATACTTCTCGACATAGCGTCCGGTGAGCGAGAATCCCGCGACGATCCCATTGTCCCGCAGGATGCGTACCACTTCCTCGGGTTTGCCGGGACTCCACCAGTCCGCATCGAAGGTGAGCGTGACGTTCTTGGCCGCCGTGTCGTAGGCGCGCGTGAACACCGCCGCCCGCGTGGGCGGAGCGTCGGCCGCCGTCGCCACGAGCGCGCCGAACGCCATCGCCGCGGCCGCCGCCAGCGCCACGAACCTGCCGATACGCCTCATAGTAGGCACCTCGATTCTGTTGTCCGGGAACAGTTCTCACGATCCGCACCGAGCGAGCCGGACGTGAGGGCAGTAAGCCCCGAACCGGGAAAGACCCGTCGCATCTGCCAGGCCGACCCGGCCGCGGGCGGGCCAACCGTGCTCAGGGCAGCACGAGACAGGCGGATCCGGTGTTGATCCCGGTCCCTACCAGAACGTCCGCCGCCGCATAGCCATTGGGGTACTGCTCGACGTACAGGTGGTGCCACCCGGGCTGGGTCGGAGTCCAGCTCACCGTTGCCTGCCCGGTCAGGGTGTGGATATCGAAGCGCGGCTTGATCGTGGCGCCCGGAGAGAAGATGGCCGTGCTCGTGGTGTCACGGAAGGCGACGTCGTGGTAGTCGCTGACATCGGCGGTCAGCGTGTAGGTGCAATTCGTGCCGAACCGGCTCGTGACACCGACACTCCATCCGGGTGCACTCGCGGTGAGGCTCAGGTCCGTCACGGTGCCGGTCGCATGCCCCGGCGCTGCGGTGATACCACCGATCGCCGACAGCGCCGCGGCGATCACCCCGACAGCGGTGAAGGCGCCACGACCGCGAGGCCGCGAAAATCCCCGAGCCACAGTATCGGTGAATTCAGGCATCGTAAAATCCCTTCTCTCCCGGTTCATTCAACGATCGGTCATGCGAAAGCCGCAGGGGCAGAGGAGAAAGTCCCGAACGTGATGGTGACGTACTGGAAGTCGCCGACGCGGCCCGGGACCGATTACTCGGGCCCGAGGATCGAGGGGTGGCCGCGATGTCGGGTCGTCACGTCGGCCGCGATCAGCGCGATACCCTGCACGGTGATCAGGACGCTGATCACCGCTGCCAATGTTCCGGCCGCGGCCGCGGTGCCGCCGACGATGTTGTACACGCCGTGCCACACGATCACCAGCAGCACGCTGCCACCGGATCGGTTGTACAGCCACGTGAGTACCACCGCGCCGGCGGTGAGGCCCAGGAACATGCCGACATACGAGGCCGGGCCGAAGTCCCGGTAGGTGGCGATGACGAAGAACTGCGGCAGATGCCACAGGAACCACAGCGGCGCCAGGATCAGCGTCGCGGCCAGGGGACCGAAGCGGCGTTGCAGACGGGGGAGTGCGAAGCCCCGCCAGCCGGTCTCCTCGCCCAGCGCGCCTACGAACGTGATGAGCACCGCCACACCGATCAGCCCGATCGCGGGCGTTCCGCTGAATCGCGCGAAGTCATCGACTGCCGGCAGTCGATGACCGGCGGCCCACGTCGCGGCCAGGCCGATCGCCAGAAACCCGATCGGGCTCAGCGCGACCAGCCACCAGCGCAGCGGAACCCGCCATCGCGTCATGCGCGCCACCAGATCGCGCACTCCCGCCCGTCCGCCGGTCCACGCGGTGACGGCGAAGGCGGCGACGGCTGGTCCGAGCAAGGCCGGGTAATGCGTCGGCCACGCCTGCCCCTGCCGGATGATCCGGTGGGTCACCGCCAGCGGAATCGCCCACGACCAACTCAACGCGTAAGCCAGGACGAAGAACGCGATCAACTCGCTGTTCGCCCCGCGCAGCCATCCCGGCTTCCATCGGTGCCCGACTCCAATGGTCACGTCCCCACCTCCAGGGCCGCCGGGCCGCGTATTCGGAACCTTCGCCCGGCGCCGCATGAACGGGACTGCCCGAGTTCAGTTCGCGTGGGGATGCTCGGCATGCGGCTTCGGGCGGTGCGGCATCGAGGACAGGTGCGCGCCGTCGACTTCATCGCGAGTTCGTAGGTCTTCGGCGCTGAGCACGTAGGCGTCGGGCCCGGGATAGATCAGCGCCCGGTGCCCGGTGTCGGTCCAGTGCACGAGGTAGGGCGGTTCCCCGCCGTCTCCGTGCACTTCCTCGATGTACCCCCGCCGGGGTGTACCCCCGATGGTGGGATTCTCGACGATCCGCCAGTCTCCTGGGTTGGCAAACATGATCCGATCCTCCTGTCGCCGTTCGACGATCGAATTCATCTTCACCGTGGCCTCCGATCCGCCAGTAGAGGCGGAGGTCCCGCGATTCGCGGCCGCTGGTCGCAGATCATCGACGGTCGCTTTCGATGATCTGTTGCAGCCGTGTCGTGTGCAGATCGGCCGTTTCGGGTCGGCCGTGATAGTGCGCGGGTGCGTTCTGGAACAGGACGATCTGCCATGTGCCGTCCCGTCTTTCGGTCAGCAGCGTGTGGACGGTGTTCCACGCGGGGTGGACCTGTGTCTCACCCGCCGGGACGATGCCCGCGAGCGCTTGCAGCAAGACCGCGCCCGATCCGACGGGCCGGGCCTGGAACACGTGGCCGACGCAGTGCGCGGCAGGATGCTCGAGGAAGACCAGGCGCATGTGTTCGACCAGATCGGCACCGGGGACCTGATATCCGTCGATCGCGACCAGCATCGCGTCGTCGGCGAATCCGCTGGCGAAATCGTCTGCGCTGTGGCGGTTCCACGCATCCAGCAGCTCGGCATAGAGGTTCCGGGTCGCGGACTCGCCGGTATCGGAGGGCTCGGATGGCCATCTCCTGATCAGCTTCCACGGGAGTCGAACCATTGCACGCTCCCTCGGCTCTCAGGGTGTCCGCCCGAGCGGTGGACGGTGATGCCTTTGTATCCTGCGCGCCAGGCGTGGCGGAAGACTTTGCGTATTTGAAACGGCATCCGGTGTCTCGTTCGGAGGAACCGGTATCGATCTATTTGGTGGGCAGGGCGTTTTGCAACCCGCCCACGTCGGTGATCTTCCACCCGGAGTTGCGGTCGATCGTCATGGAATAGGTGACGGTGCTCTGGGTGCCGTCCGGGGTCTGGGCGCTGGTCGAGGTGACGTCGAGGTAGGCGTTGACCTTGTAGATGCCGCCCGCCTCGGAGGTCACCGCGGCCGAGAGGGCGGTGGCCTTGGAGGTCCATTGCAGCGGCAGCAGGATCTGTTCGAGTTGTGGTGCGGTGGCGTCGAATTTGGCCGAGAGCTGGGGAGTGGTGCTCGCCTGCAAGCGGCCGAGCCAGCCCTTCACATCGTGGTAGTCGATGGTGGAGGCGCCGAGTGCGTAGTCGGTCGCGCCCTGTTCGGCGTGCCGGTTGTCGGCGGCGGACGCATCGCGGTCCGAGAGCGTGGAGGAGGCCGAGGCGTAGAGCACGCCGAAGGTGACCGACAGCGCCAGCAGGGCGGCGATCGCGGCGGCGACCAGGACGGTCGAGAGCCGAATCGATACGGTGCGTGGGTCTTTCGCGGCGGGCTCGGTGGTGGTGGTCATGTCTGTCCTTTCGCCGGGGCGGCGGGGGTGATGGCTATTTGAGTCCGACTCGCAGGTGCACGGCGCCGTCCTCGCCGACGCCGCGCAGCGCTTGGCCGATGAGCGCGCTGATATCGAGGGCAGGGGTGCGCTGCACGGCGTCGCGCACCACCGGTTCCAGGGCCGGTCCCAGCGGGGCCAGGCCGGGACCGATCCGGTCTATCAGCGCATCCAGCGACTTCAGGAACGGAACCAGGCCGTCGCCGGTGAAATTCGAGTCCACCGGCCGGCTTTCGGCCAGCGCGGCGCCATTGGCGACGATGTCGTTGAGGGTGATGCCGAACTGGCCGAGTTCGGGTCCCGCGCCGGCGAGGGAGGGGCCGAGCCAGTCCATATCGCCGCCCATCGCCTGCAGGTCGGCGAACAGCTGCCGGATGGCGGCGGTGCGGCTGAGCAGGGTGGCGGCCAGCAGGTCGGTGGAGCGCTGCAGCACCGCCACGGCGGCATCGGTCCCGGCCAGGGCGCGGTCGAAGGTGCCGACCAGGTGGCCGATGGATTCGGGATGCAATTGGTTCAGCAGATCCACCACCCGCGCCGCGAGATCGGTCACGGTGGTCGGTGCGTGCACCTTCTCGGCCGAAATGACCTGGCCGTCAGCCAGATACGGCCCGGCCGCCGCTTGCGGCGCGAACTCCAGATACGGCTCGCCGAGCGCCGAGAGCTGCTCGATGCGCACGTCGCTGGCGACCGGGACGCGGTAGCGGTCGTCGATGCGCAGCCGCACCCGCACCCCGCGCGCCTGCTTGCCGACCGACTCGATGCGCCCGATCTGGATGCCGGTCAGCAGGATCGGCGAATTCACCCCGAGCCCACCCGAATTGTCCAGGCGCAGTTCGGTGGTGAAGTAACCGCGCCGGGGATCCAGGTGCAGGACGCCGATGGACATGTAGGCGATGCCCAGCAGCAGCACCGCCGCGATGGCCGAGAACGACAGCAGCGTACGCGTGTTCATCGCACCGCTCCGATCATGCGCAGGGTGTCGACGATGCGGTCGGTGCGGTCGGCCGCCGACAGACCCGCGACGTTCACCCCGACCAGGTTCACCTTGGGTCCGCGTTCGGCGAACGGAATCAGTCTGTTCTGAATGAGATCGGTCAGCAGCTTCAGATTCGACGGCGAATCGCTGTCGAGCGGATGGCTGCCGAACAGCATCGGCACCACCGCCCGCGCCGCGCCGTCGAGCGAACCGACCAGCGGGCCGAGCCAGGCGGCGGCCGGGCCCAGCGGCCCGAGCGCGGTGAGCACGAAGATGACGCCGATCTCGGCATTGATGGCGTCGGTGGTGTGCTGGACGCCGTAGGGGGTGAGCAGGCCGTCGAGCATGGGCTCGTTCTTGATCAGCCCGTCGTTCACGGTGGCCTGCAGTCCGTCCAGCAGGGCGTCGACCGAGGCGAGATGGTCGCCCAGATCGGTGAAGTCCGACCCCAGCACCCCGGCGATGCGCGCGGTGTCGGCCGGATCGCGCGGCATCACCCCGTTCATCTTTCGCACGATGTCCTGGAAGTCCGCGACCGCGCCACTGCCGATGAACGTCGACAGCCCGGCCAGCACGTCCTCGATCGAGGGCGAGCGGGCGGTGTCGGCCAGCGGGATGGTCGCACCCGGTCGCAGTTGCCCCGTACCGGAATTCGCGGGCTCGGACAGCGCGATGTGGACATCGCCGAGCGGGGTGTCCTGGCGCAGTTCGGCGGTGGTGCCCAGCGGCAGCCGCACCGAGGTCCGCACCGCGATATCGGCGATGGCGTAACCCGCCCGCGCGGGCCGGTCACCGGTGGCGGGCAGCGCGTCGACCAGGGTGACGTGGGTGAGCTGACCGACCCGCACCCCGTCGGCGATCACCTTGGCCCCCTGCGGCAGATTGAGCACATTGGCGAACTCGATGCGCAGGGCGTAGGTGGGCCCGGAGACGCCCGATCCCGGGACGGGGATGTCGCCGGGCTGCACATCGCAGCCGCTGACCGCGAAAAGCACGGTGAGACAGGTGATTACGTGCACTCGGGCACGGCGCCAAGTGGTCATCGCGCGCTCACCGCCGCCAGCAGCGCGGGCATCGCGGGCATCGCGGGCACGGTGACCACGCCGCCGTTCACCTGACAGCCCGTCCCGGTCAGCGCCTGCACCGCCGCGCACAGCCGGTCCGAATCCGTCTGCGCGAGTGCGAGTTTCGGTGGCGCGTAGCCGAGGGTGAACTGCCCGGTGTCGGGGTCGAGCGCGGTGGTGAAACCGGTCGCCACGGCCGGGGCCATCCCGATCACCTGGGTCAGCGAACCCACCCCCGCGGCGAGCAGCCGCGCGAGATTGTCGACATCGAGCTTCTTCAGCGCGGGCGCGGCCAGCATCATGATCGCGTCATTGGCCTGCGGCAGCACATTGGTCAGCGTCGCCACCAGCTCGATGATGGGTGGGAAGGCCAGGTTGACGATATCGGTGAACGCCTGTGGCAGGCCGGTCGCCACGTCCTGCATGTGCGGCCAGCCGCTGCGGGCGCGGTGGGCCAGTTCGGTGAGCGCGTCCAGCAGCCGCCCGAGGTGGCCGATGGCGGCGTCGGGCGCGGTCAGCGCACGCGACAGCTGCTGGATGAGCGCGTTGATCTCCTCGCCGGTGCCGCTGGTCGCGGCGTCGAGCGAGTCCAGGCCATTGGCCAGCGCGGTGCGCCGATCGGCGTCCCCGCCCCCGTTCAGCCCGTCGACCAGACCGGTGAGCGCGGCGAAGGTCTGCGAAAGGCTCTTGGGCGTGAGGGTTTTGGTGATGCAGGTGGCCGGATGCCAGGCGGGTCCGGTCGGTTCGGCCCCGATCAGGGTGAGGGTGCGGTCGGAGACGAGGGTGTCGCTCACCGTCACCGCGCCCACATCGGGCGGCAGCTTGCGGTCGGCGCGGACGGTGAATCGCACCAGGGCCGTGGGGCCGTGGGCGCTGATCTCGGTGACCCGGCCGACCGGTATCCCGAGAATGGCGACCGCGCTGCCCTGGTACAACCCGATGGTGTCGGGCATTTCGGCGCAGTAGCTGCGCGTCGGCACCTCGGGTTTGCTCAGGCGCAGGCCGATCCCGGCCGCCAGCACCACGGTCAGCACCACCGTGATCGACATGAACCCGCGAGAGCCCAGTACTCGCTTGACCATCAGCAGCCTCCTCCGGGCACGGGCACGCACACCGAGGTCACCGGCACGGTCGCGGCCGAGTGGTCCACGCTGACGCCGCCGCCCGCGGGCAGCAGCGGTTGCAGCTTCTGTTCCAGGCCGCGCAGCGAATCCAGCAGCGTGCCCAGCCGATCGCCGAGCTCGCTCAATACCGGGATGGCATCGGCCAGCGGTTGCGCGCGATCCTTCAGGCCCGCGTCCCAGGCCCGGCCCAGCGGGGTGAAGTCGGTGGCCACCGCCGCGAGATCGCGCAGCGCCTGCGACACCACCACCTTGTTGTTGCGGATGAGTTCCTCGAGGGTGCCGAAGGTGTTCAGCAACCGGGCCAGCACATCGGAATTCGCGTCCAGCGCCGAGAGATACTCGTCGGCCATGGACATGGTGCGCGAGATGTCGGCGTTCTGCTTGTCGAGAATGCCGACCAGATCACCGGCCGCGCGCAGCGCCGCGTGCACCGAATCCGGGTTGCCGCTGATCGATTGGGACACCGCGGCCATATCCTGGCGCAGCACACTGCCGTCGATCTTGGCGACCGGCTCGACGGCGTCCTGGAAGGCCCGGGTGAGGCTGTAGGGCAGCACCACCCGCTCCTGCGGAATCACGGTGTCGACCAGCGGTTTCGCGCCCGTGGGCGAGAGCGCCAGGTAGTACCCGCCGACGACGGTCAGCATGCGCACGTCCAGGGTGCTCTGATCGCCGACGAAGGTGTCGGCGTCGACACTGAACTCCATGCGGACCCGATCGGCCAGCAGGGTCAGCGATTTCACCTTGCCCACCGGGATCCCGGCGACCCGCACATCATCGCCGGTGCGGATGGTGCCCGCCTGGGCCAGGTCGGCGCGGTAGGTGTGCTCGGTGGTGGTCCCGGTGACGTACACCGCGCCGATGGCGATGACCAGCAATGCGACGATGACCAATCCGCCTATTCCCCAGCGGATGTCGTCGCGTGGTTCCCGGCGGTCGGTGCGCCGCCGCCACGATTTCAGTTCTGGCACAGCGTGATCCTCTGTCCGGCGATGAGCAGTCGCAGCGGTTCGGGCGCGGTGGCCGGGCCGTGCGAGCAGGTGAGCGGGGCGTCGGGGCCGCCCGGTACCGCGGCGGTCATGGCCTGGATCAGGCCGGGCAGGTGGTCGAAGACGGCCACCGCCTGCTGCGGGTTCGGGAACGCCTGCTTCAGGACGGTGTCCAGGTCGCGGTCGCGGGCCCCGGTGACGCCGAGTACCGTGAGCAGATCGCGAAGTGGTTGCAGCACCGGCGGAATGGTGGCGGAGAAGGAGATCAGACCGGGCAGCTTGTCACTGATGGTGACGAACAGATCGGTCATATTGGTGAGCAGTTTGATGGCATTACCCGACTTGCCGCCCATGTGCTCGGAGATCTGGGACAGGTTCGCGACCAGCGTGGACAGCACCGCCTGCCGATCGGTGGCATATCGGCTGAGCTTCTCGATGCCGCCCAGCGCCGGACCCAGGCCGGTGCCGTCACCCTGGATGAGGGCCAGCACCGAGGTCGCGAACTGGTTGAGATCATCGGGCGCCATCTGCGCCAGCACCGGTTGCAGCCCCTTGAACAGGGTGGTGATGTCGAAGGCGGGCACGGTTTCCGCGACGGTGAAGGTGTCCTCAGGGGCGCGGCGGCCGGTGGGCTGCGCGGGCTGTTCCAGATCCAGATACCGGAATCCGGTGAGGTTCTGGAAGCGCACCGCGATCTTGGTATTGGCGAAGACCGGATGGTCGCGGCTGACGGTGAACCGGACCCGGGCCAGGCTGCCGGACAGTCCCACGGCCTCGACCTTGCCGACCTGGACCCCGTACAGCCGCACATCGTCACCGGTGCGCACGCCATTGGCGTCGGTGAAAAGCGCTGTATAGGTGTCGGTTTCACCGCTGACCGGGCGCTCCACCACCCGGAACACGCCGATCAGCACCAGCGTCATGAGCACCACGGCGGTGCCGACGCGCAGCAGCAGGGCAGGGGTTCTCATCGTGGTCCCCCTCCCGTGGCCAGGCCCAGCTGAGCCGAAAGCGGTTGCGCCAGTGCGGGAACCAACTCGACCGTGGCATCGAGCACCGGCCCGTCCGGGGTGTCGTGGAAGGCCTCGCCCAGGCGGGTGAGCAGTTCGGTGAGCTGCTGCGCCGAGCGCTCGGGTGTGCTCACCGAGGCGCTGAGCCGGTCCAGGATCACACTGCCCATGGGCATCAGCCCCTGGAAATACCGCTGCGAGGTGCCGAGCATGCCGGTGGCCACCGGCAGCAGCTCACCGCGCACTCGGTCGAACATCTCGCCGTAGCGTCGCACCTGCTCGTCGGTCTTCAAGTGTTCATTGGCGTAGGACGCCCACAGCACCGCCATACCGCCGGTCAGCATGGGCGGCAGCCCCGTCAGCGCGGACCCGTACCGGTCGAACAGCAGCGACGGCGGCAGCTGCTGGGTTTCGGCGAAGGACCGCGCGGTCGCGCCGATGGCCTGCAACAGCGGCACGAAACCGTCCCGATCGTGGGCGAACCGGCGCAGCAGCTCGACCAGTTCCGGGGTGAGGACCCGATCGGTGAGGGTGCCGGTCGACTGGAGCAGGGCGGCCAGGGTGGCGTCGCGGACCCGGCCGGAGTCGCCGGTGAGGTCCACGGTGGCTCCATCGACCAGCGCCGAACCTCCGGTGCCCGACCGCAATTCGACCGAGCTGATGCCGAACAGGTTGCCGGGCGCGTAATCCAGCCCCAGCGCGTCGGTGAGGCCGAACAGCTGAGAGCCGTTGAGGTCCATCGTGATCCGCGCACGTCCGACGCCGCGGGCGTCGATATCGGTGACCGTGCCGACGCGCACGCCGTCCAGGCGCACATCGGTGCCGGGCGCGACGCCCGCCCCGACCTTGCCCACCAGCAGGGCGACATGCAGGTCATCGGGGGCGGTGGTCTCGGGCCAGGCCCGCCAGCCGATCACGGTCAACAGGGACAGCACCAGTGCGCAGGCGCCGAGCACGCGCGCGCGGCGCGGGCCCACTTCGGTTCCGGGCAGGGCATAATCGGGCACGTCATCACCCCGTGAACGAGATCGGCGAGCGGAAGCCCCACAGCACGATGGTGGCCAGCATGTCCAGGGCGATGATCGCGACCAGGCTGGCGCGAATCGCCCGGCCCGAGCCGATGCCCACGCCCTCGGGACCGCCGGTGGCGAAAAACCCCTGATAGCAATGGATCAGGACCACGGCCACCGCGAACAGCATCACCTTGATGGTCGCGGCCACCACATCCCAGCCGACCACGAACTGATCGAAATAGTGGTCGTAGGTGCCCGAGGGGGTGCCGTGCACGGTGGTCACGATCAGCTCGCAGGAGGCGTAGCTCAGGATCAGCGCCACCACGAAAGCCGGTGCCACCGCGATGATTCCGGCGATCACCCGGGTGGTCACCACGAACGGCACCGAGCGGATCCCCAGCGATTCCAGGGCGTCGATCTCCTCGGAGATGCGCATGGACCCGATCTCGGCGGTCATCCGGCACCCGGCCTGCGCCGCGAAACCGATCCCGGCCGCGATCGGGGCCAGCTCGCGGGTCACGCCGAACGCCGAGATCAAACCGCTGAGCTGGCCCAGCGACAGCAGATTCAGCGCGCTGAACGCCTCGATGCCGATGGAGGCGCCCATGGCCGCGCCCATCAGCAGCATGAGCGGCACCACGCCGCCGCCGATGATCACCGAACCGCGACCCCAGGTCATATCGGTGATCACCGCGGCGGTCTGGCGGCGGTAGTGCGCCAGCGTGTAGGGCACCGAGGACAGCACCTGCCACGCGAAACCTATGACGAATCCCAGGGATTCGATCGGACCCAGTGGTTGCAGCCGGCGGGTCCAGCCCAGCCCGGGCGGGGTGTGCGGGGTCGCCATCATGCCATCCGAACCGGGATGAACATGGTGACCACCTGCGTGATCGCGGTGTTCAGCACCGTGACCGCCGCCACCGACATCACCACCGCGGCATTCACGCCGTCGGCCACCCCGCGCGGACCGCCCTTGGCCTCGAGACCGCGCTGACAGGCGATGACCACCACCAGGAAGCCGAAGATCAGCGATTTGATCAGCGACACCCAGATGTCGATGGGCGCGGTGAACGACCCGAACGACTGCCAGTACGAACCCGGCGTCGCCCCGAGCGCGGTCACCGCCACCGCGAAACCGGAGGCGATGCCGATGAAGATGATCAGCACATTGAGCAGCGGGGCCACCAGCATCATGGCCGCGATGCGCGGAACCACCAGGCGCTGAACGGGATCCACGCCCATCACCCGCATGGCGTCGACCTCCTCACGGATGGTGCGCGCACCCAGATCCTCGGCGATCGCGGCCGCCCCGGCCCCGCCGAGCAGCATGGCGGTGGCCAGCGGCGCACCCTGTTTGATGACGCCGAGCCCACCGGCCGCGCCGATCATCGAATCCGCGCCCAGCTGCGAAACGATATTGCCGACCTGCGCGGACACGATCACGCCGAACGGAATCGCCATCAGCACACTGGGAAGCGCGGTGACTCGAATGAGAAACCAAGCCTGATTGAGTGTTTCGTGAAACGGGAACCGCATCCGCAACAGATCCGTGCCGCCGACCCGCATCGCATCGGCCTCGATGCCCAGCGAGCGTCCCAGCGTCCCCAGGCTCGACAGCACCGTCTCGCCGAAATTTCGTCGTAGTACCTGCGCGCCGGACAATTCCGCGGCTTCGGACCGATCTTGATTCGCTGTCGTCGACATCGAACCTCCTTGCGGCTCTTCGTCACTCCCCTGGACGACCATCCGCAGGCTCCGGCTGCCCCAACAGCCGTGCGAACCTCGCGCCGATCTTGCGCGCAGACGCTACCTCGAGTGGAACATGTTCTAGATGTGTTTTCGAGAATCCGCCGACACCACCCCCGGCATTCGGGAGCGGGCCTCAGACGGCGCCGGTGGCGGGGTCGAAGGTGAGTACGTCGCTGATGACCTCACCGAAGCGGGTCGGATCGGCGAGCAGCCAGCAGTGTCTGCCCTCGACGGTGATCGTCCGGATCTCCTCGTGCGCGGTGCGCAGCGTGTGGGTCGCGGCGGCGGGGATCACGTTGTCGTCGTTGCTCCAGACGACCGTGATCGGCAGTCCGCGGCGGCCGAGTTCGGCGAGTTCGCCGGTGAGGTTGGCGGTTCTGACGAGTTTGGCCGCGCGCCAGAAGGCGCGCGGGTGGGTGAGGGCGGCGGGCACGCCGTCGCGCAGGACCACCGGCAGCACCCGGGTCAGTTCGGGCACCGGGAGCACGTCGGCCTGCAGGTGCAGGCCCCAATCCCACAGTGGCCGTTGCGTCATCGCGACCAGGGTGCCGCGGCCGTTCACCCAGGCCGAGCCGCCGACCGAATTGACCAATACCAGCCGACCCACCAGATCCGGCCGGTCGTAGGCCGTCATGATGGCGACGCCGCCACCGAACGAGTGGCCGATGAGGGTCACCGGTTCGTCGATGCCCACCGCCCGGATGAACGCGGCCACCCATGCCGCGTAACCGCTGATGCTGGACCGGCGCCGGGGCAGTTCGCCGGTGCCGCCGAAGCCGGGCATCGTCGGCGCGTAGACCCGCAGCCCGCGCCGCGCCAGCTCGTCCAGCGCGGGCCGGTAGGTGCGATTCGCCAGCCCGAATCCGTGCAGCAGCACGACGCTGGGACCCGCGCCACCCACCAGGTAGCGGCTGCGAATGCCGTCGACCACGACGGTGCGCCACCGCGCCCGACCGTCGTGAGCACGTTCGCCGGGGGTCTGCTGTGGAGGCTCCATCCTTCGACTGTGCCCCGCGCGGGCGCGTCGACCGAGAGGCCAATGCCGTGTGTCGGGGGCGCAATGGCATATGACGGCAAGGACTTTCGGCCTTCGATCCGGCAGCGACGGTCGGTTGGTGATCGAGGTTTCCGGTCAGAGGATAATCGGAATCCACCGGCACCGGGAAACGCCGGTGGCCCGATCACCCGTCCGAGAGATGACGCGATATGGCGACCAGGATCGGAACCTCGGGATGGCAGTACCCCGATTGGCGCGGTGTGCTGTACCCCGAGGGCGTCGCGCAACGCCGCTGGCTCGAGCTCTACGCCCGCTCGTTCGCCACGGTGGAGTTGAACGCCGCATTCTATCGGCCGTTACCGCGCAGCGTCTTCGAGGGCTGGCGGGATCGGCTCCCGGCGAACTTCGTCATGGCGGTGAAGGCGAGCCGCACGCTCACCCACTATCGGCGGTTGCGCGATCCCCGGGATCCGGTCGAGCGCATGATCGACGCGGCCCGCGGACTCGGAGATCGGCTGGGCCCCATCCTGCTGCAGCTGCCGCCCACCCTGGCCGCCGCACCGGAGCTGCTGGCCGCCGCGCTCACCCTCATTCCCGCCGACGTGCGGGTGGCGGTCGAGCCACGCCACGAGTCCTGGTGGACCGATCCGGTCCGGTCGGTGCTCGCCGACCACAATGCGGCTCTGTGCTGGGCCGACCGGCTCGGCACGCCGGTCACGCCGCTGTGGCGTACCGCCGACTGGGCCTATGTCCGTTTCCATGAAGGGGCGGGGGAGTCGCCACCGCGTTACTCGGAAAGCGTGCTCGCCGAATGGGTTCGGCGCATCGACCGCATCTGGGAACCCGACCGCGACGTCTACGTCTACTTCAACAACGATTCCGGGGGCGCGGCGGTGCGCGATGCGATTCGATTCGCCGAACTGGCCCGGGCCGCGGCGAGACCGGTCGTGGGCGGTTCCGAGCGGCTTCCATTTCCGCTGTGAATTTCCACGGCAGCCGGTTTCCGGCGTAAGCCGTATCGACGTTTCCGGGTGTGCCTGCCGGTGTGGGGTCGTTCGCCGAGTACGAAGGTGCGGATGACCGTCACATTGCGGAAGAGCAGTTGGAACACGATGGGCGCGCTGATGCCCATCAGCAGGCCCGTGAGGAACAATTCCCAGCGCACGTGGATACCGAAACGTTCGAGTCCGATGCGGGTGCCCGCGGTGGCGAGATCGTGCAGCAGATAGATGCCGAAGGAGAAGCCGCCGATCCAGGCCAGCGGCTTTGCGTCGAGGTAGCCGCGGGCGGAGTAGATGAGGATCAGCGCGGTCGCGCCGACGGTCAGGGTGATGGCCCGGTCCTCGTAACCGTCCGGGTGGAATCTGCCGTCGATGGCCAGCAGCCGCACGGTGTAGAAGCCGGCGAACGCCGTCATGGCTAACAGGGCGGGGGTGCCGCGCAGATCGAGCAGCGAATGCCGGCGCAAACCGTATCCGATGAGGAAGAACGGGAGCAGCCGCACCGCTCCGCTGACGGTGAAGACATCGACCCGGGCCGGTATCTGCACGACGACGTACGCCACGGCCGCGACCGAGGTGGCAACCGCCCAGCCGCGCCGCGAGTCGAGAACGCCGATGCTGTCGAGGATTCCGATGATCAGGAAGATGACGAAGATCGACTGCAGGAACCACAGGTGTTCGAACCCGAACACGTAGATGCGCCAGATCGGCAGCTTGTGCGGGTTGTAGTTGGCCCCCGGGATATTGCACGCCAGCACGTATTGCAGCGTGCCCACCGTGATCAGCGGGTAGAGCAGGCGCCGGGACTTGCCCTCGAGCAGCCGCGGGTACTGCTGCCAGCCCGCGACCGGCACCATGGCGTAGACATAGCCGGAGAGCAGGGTGAACAGCGGCATGCGGACGTCGGCCAGCGCCAGATACGAGTAGTGCCAAGCGGAATGGTCACCGACGCGCAGGCCCTGGTTGCCGACGCCGATCACATGCCCGGCAACCATGAGGATTACGGCGATCCCGCGCAACGCCTGGATCGAAGAGTCTTGCCGACGGGGCTGGGAAGGACCCGGGGCGGCCGCGATATGAGACATCCGCCTCCGATCGGGCAACGCCTTCAGCAAAATCCGTCGAGCACTTCGAGCAATTACTTTATGCCGCCGCGGGATACCTCGCAGCGCATCCGATGAACCCGGCGCATCCGATGCACCCGGCCGGCTCATCACCCGGAGGTGATGAGCCGGCCTGCGTCGTCTCGGTAGCCTCCAGGGGTCAGTGGTGCTGGAGCTTGCGCTTCGTCTGCTTGTTCATGTCCTGCATATCCGACCGTGCCTGCTGGGCTTCGCGCTGTATACCGGAGCCGAGACGGTCCATGTCGCGCCTGGCGTCGTCGGCCAGCCGGTCCATGTCGCGTTCCATGCGCTGGCCCTGGTCCTTCATGCCCTGCTTGGCCTTGTTGGCCATCTGGCCGGGTTTTCGGCCGTGATTGCGAGACATTCCAACCTCCACATCGGTGGGTTTCTGGTCCGAGCTGAATCTCCGAATCTCCGAGCGCTGCCGAGCCAGTGCCGCGCGACGGCGGGGAATAGCCGGCAACCGGTGGAACGCAGCAACTGTTCAGACAACCATTGCGCCTCGTAGAGCCTGCGCCTGCCGCTCATTCCTGTCAACATTTCGGCGAAATCGGTCGAATTACGTCGGCGGAAATGGTTAGGGTGACCGTTCACCGCAGGGAATGGGTTGGATGACAGAGTCGAACGGTGCGCGGGCGCCGATGTACACACCGGAATTCGCCGCCGATCCGCATCGGGTCTATCGCGAATTACGAGCGCGGTTCGGGGCCCTGGCCCCGGTGGAGCTGGCCCCGGGCGTACCGGCCACGCTGGTGGTCGGATACCGCACGGCGGTAAGGATTCTCAACGATCCCGACCGCTTCCCGGCCGACCCGCGGGCCTGGCAGGCCGGGGTGCCCGCCGACTGCCCGGTGCTGCCGATGATGCAGTGGCGGCCCAACGCGCTGCGCAGCGCGGGCTTCGAGCACGCGCGCTACCGGCAGACCAATACCGCGGGGCTGACCGGCATCGACAAGTTCGGCTTGCAGGCCACGGTGGCCCAGGTGGCGGTGTCGCTGATCAATTCCTTCTGCGCGGCCGGGACCGCGGATCTGGTGCGCGAGTTCGCGTTTCCGCTGGCCTTCCGCGTGCTCAATCAGCTGCTGGGCTGTCCGGTCGAGATCGCGGGGCAGGCGGCGGAGGGGATGCGCGCCATCTTCGAGGGCGTCGGCGCGGAGAACGGCAACGCGCTGCTGGCCGACGCGCTGCTGCGGCTGGCGCTGTACAAGCGTGCCCAGCCGGGCGACGATGTCACCACCCGCATGCTCCAGCACCCGGCCGGGCTCAGCGATACCGAGATGGTGCATCAGCTGGCCACGCTCTACGGCGCGGGCATCGAGCCGCAGCAGAACCTCATCGTCAATACGCTGCTGTTGCTGCTGTTGGACGACCGGTTCCGGGGCAGCGCGCTGGGCGGGAGCCTGTCCACCCGGGACGCGCTCGACGAGGTGCTCTTCGACGATCCGCCGATGGCCAACTTCTGCATCAGCTTTCCGCCGCGCGCGGTGCTGGTCGACGATTGCTGGCTGCCCGCGCATCAGCCGGTGGTCATCAGCATGGCGGCGTGCAATACCGATCCGGCCATCCGGCAAGGGCAATTCACCGGCAACCGTTCGCATCTGGCGTGGGGCGTCGGCCCGCACGCCTGTCCCGCCAGTTCGCTGGCCTACCTGATCGCCCAGGAGGCGGTCGACCAGTTGCTCGATGCCCTGCCCGAGATCCAGCTGGCGGTCCCGGCGCCCGAATTGACCTGGCGGCCAGGCCCGTTCCACCGCGCCCTGACCGCGCTACCGGTCCGCTTCCTACCCTCGCCACCGCTGCCCGGACTCATCACGCTGGCGCTCTACGTCGCGGCGCTGACGGCGCTGCTGTGGTGGGGACCCGACCTGGTCACCGCCGTGACCCCGTTCGCCGCCGGCTGGCCGAGTCCCTGGCTCGGGCTGTTCCGCGGCGTGCTGACCGTCGCCGCGTTCGGTCTGGCCATGCTGCTGGCGGTGCTGGCCTTCACCGCGGTGACATTGGTGATCGGGCAGCCGTTCTACGAGGCGCTCTCACTGCGGGTGGATCGATCGGCTTCCCCCGACGGCACCGCCCCCGAATCCGAGCGCTCCTTCGGCGCGGAGTTGTGGATCTCGGTGCGCGACAGCGTGCGGATCCTGGTGCGGGTCGCGCTGTGGGGGATTCTGCTGTTCGCCCTCGGTTTCGTTCCGGTGGTGGGCCAGACCGTGATTCCGGTGCTCGGCGCACTGGTCACCGGCTTCTTCCTCACCCACGAGCTGACCGCCGTGGCCCTGCAGCGCCGCGGCATCGACCTGCGCGAGCGCCTCGTGCTACTGCGTGCCCGCAAGGGTCTGGCCTGGGGTTTCGGCGCACCGCTGAGCCTGGCGTTCCTCGTTCCGTTCGTCGCGGTATTCCTGATGCCCGGCGCGGTGGCCGGTGCGACCCTGCTGGCGCGCGAATTGCTGTGTCCGAGATCGCACAGTGACGGCGTACACGAATTCGGCCATTGATGTCCGCGTAAACACGCGAATTCTGGTGCATTCCTCCGAACCGATACGCCACGTGCGGGTTCGCGATTGTGGTGGTTCTACGAACGCGAAATTTCCGGCCCCGACAGCGCCCTGAAAAAGGCGCCGCGAGGGTGTTGTATTGGTCCTGCGGTCGGGACCACCGTCCCGATCCGACCGAGGGAGGACAGATGTACCAGACGACAGGTCAGGTAATGAATTTCGGCTACTTCGTGGTGCAGCAGCCGCGACGGATCAATGCGAAGATCGCGGGCATCGTGGTCGGCGCGCTCCTGCTGGGCGGAATCGCCGGGCAGGCCCTGCTGCCCGACGCGGTGCACAACGCCGACGAGTCGCAGCCATCGGTTGTTTCGACGATGGTCCCGGCCCAGCCGGTCGGCTGGTAAGACTGCGCCGCAGCCGGGCCGACGGCCGCGAGGCGGGGCCAGGCACGGCCGGAAGCGTCAACCGCCAGTCCGCGACCGACCCGTTCAGCAGCGGATTCGGGGCGAGTGTGTGCGCACTCCGATTGTCCGAGAAGGGATATCGGGTGCGCGTGCTCGAACAAGGTCGCCGTTTCAAGGGCGCCGACTTCGCCGCATTCCGCCCCACCGTCGCGCGAATACACCACCGCTCACGGCTTCGGCCCAACCCCCGCAGTCTGGCCGACGACTGCCTGGGTGAGCCCGCCAAGCCCGTTCCTCACCATCACCGCCCCAGCTGAACGAGTCGTGAGCGTGATCAAAGAATCAAAGTCAATGTAGTAAAAGGTGATTCGTGCAGTCCGTGGGTCGGTAGGTGAGTCGAGGCTCCCAAGTTGCGTCAGCAAAGGTCCGGTAGGGCAGGCGACGTAACCACACTTCCGGTACATGCCGACGCGAGCATTCCGGCCGTCGGTGATCCACCCGAGTAGTCTTCCCCCGGGTTACACGGCCTCGAGCATCTGAATCACATGTTGTGCCGAGCCAACCGTGCATTCCGGTCCTGCCGGGCCTGCTTGCGTTGGGCGGGTGTGGTGTAGACGTGGATGAGCTCGGTCAGCGTGTTGACCGCGATCCCGGGATCGAACCAGGGTTCGGGCGCGGCCACGTCCGGGACCCCGCCCGCGGTGACCGGGGCGACGGGGGTGCGCGGGAACAGGTAGTCGACGCCTTCGGGTGTGGTGGTGACCGATTCGCCGGTGGGCGTGCGCCATTCGACCTGGCGGCCCGGGTGGTGGAGGACCTGCCAGCGGTTGGCGTGGTTGTCGGCCAATGTCTTGAGCCGGTGATGGCGTCGACAGCGGGCGCCCAGGTTGTCTTCGGTGGTGTGCCCGCCGGATGCGGGGTCGGTGTGGTCGAAGCGGTCTTGGTGGTCGAGATCGGTGGCGGCGGCGGGGACGTGACAGCCCGGAGCCCGGCAGGTCCCGTCGAGGGCACGCACGCGGGCGGCGACGCGGGTGCGGGGCCGGTACCGCAATTCGGGTTCGGCGGCCGGGACCTGCAAGGTGGGAGTGGAAGCGACCGTGGCGGGGTCGGTTTCGGTGATGATGTCGAAACGGGCGTGGCGGGCGACCCCACGCGCGAGATCGGCATCGATGGCACCCAACCCCGCCAGCAACGCCGGGTGGTCCCGCAACCCGGCGAGGGTCTCGGCCGAGACACCCACCTGCACAAGGGCCTTACGCGCTTGCGGTACCCCCTCGGCGGTGACCGCGCGCGGGCAGTCGGGGCGTCCGCACTGGCACAACAGGCGTCCGGTGCCGTCGGCAAGGGCGACCAGCGCGTCGGCGCGACGCTGGCTGCTGTTGCGCGGATCCCGCCCACAACACTGGGTGGAGGCCATCTCCCGCAGGCGCTCATACACCGTCTGCCCGCCCGCGGCCGGAAGCACCGCGTCCAGCACAGCGATGCCGTTGTCGGCGGCGGTGATGTTCACATACCGCTCCGCCTCGGCCGCCTTACGCCGCAGCGTCTGGCCTTCGGGGTCGGCTTCGAGCAGCCAGCGCCGCGCGGTGCGGCGGATCCGTTGCGGCGTCGCGTTTTCGGCGTAGACAGCGATCTTCGGTTCCAGCTTCGCCAGCAGGTCCTCCGAGACGTTGGTGAGTGTTTCGCTGATCGCCCGCACGCGTGGCAGGTCGATACGCCCGGCCGCGAAGGCTTCGCGGGTGGCCGGGTAGCGGTGCTCGAGACCCAGACCGAGCCCGATCAGGTTGTCGGCCGAACGCTGCGACATCCTCAACGTGACACCGATTTCGGTGGCCGCGTCCTCCCCGGCGTAGAGCTGCCCGACTCCGAGGTCGAGTTGTTCTTCGCGTCGCATCCGGTAGAGCTGGGTCATCAATGCGGTCTCGCGGGCTTGCAGTGCAGCTATTTCCGAGTGGACCGCGCGCAGCTCTTCGACCACCGCGAGGGCAGCGAAGGCTTGATCAGCGATTTCACTCATACAATCGATCATAGTTTCGAATCATTCGACACAACAGCATGATCGAAGCAACACGCCTTGTAACTATCCAGCAATCACGCGATTTCATGATCTCCAGTCAACGCGCTAACGTTCTCACCAGACCCGGTTCTATAGCTCAGCGGGAGAGCACTCGCTTCACACGCGAGGGGTCGCTGGTTCGATCCCAGCTAGTGTCG
>NZ_BJWY01000109.1 GCF_007990715.1 Nocardia seriolae NBRC 15557
CGACACTAGCGCAATAGTGTGGTGCTGGAGGCCGTTCCCGCCTCATTCGGAATTGTTCACAGCCGGGTGGATCGAATACTTCCGTATTGCCCAATGACCGGTGCTACGGCGGCTGGCCACGATGCTGGATGTGAGAATTTCGATGGGGTGGGGGACGGTCGCGGTGGCGGCCGGAACCCTTGCGGCCCTTATGTCGCCGCTGCCGGCCCGGTCCAACGCGGCCGCCCCGGTGAGCGCCGCGACCGATCGGCAGGAGACGGTGCTGGACACGCGGGACGGGGTGGTCGTCTCGCAGGTCAGTTTCCTGCTGCCATTGCCGGGGAACGCGCCCGCGCATCCGGCGGAATGCGATCGGGCCGGATTCCTCCGCTATCGCGCCGCGGACGGACCCGCGGATTCCGCCGCCGCCGACTCGGTGGTGGTGCAGCAGCAGGGATTCAACGGCGGGGCGATGAATTCCGACAGCGTCGCCGCCAATACCGTGCGCTCGGCCGCGCAGCTGGGTCGCAAGGTCGAGTTCTGGGCCATGGAGCGGCGCAGCGGATGTCTCGACGAGACCACCGGATTCGACTACGCGCTGCGGACCGGGAACTACCTCGATGCCGTCGACTACTACTTCAACGGCATGCCCATCGATGGGCGGGTTTTCCAAGGGCTCGAGACTTCTCAGGACCTGGCGCTGCTGGACTGGATGGGGCTGGAGCGGGTGCTGCGGGATCAGTACGAGATCATGCTGCACGAGATTCCGGATCAGCCCGTGCGCCAACGCAAGTTCGTGTGCACCGGTATTTCCATGGGTGGATTGGTCACCGGCTTCTTCGCGAACTGGGACTTCGGCAATGGTGACCCCGATGCCGCCGGATACAGCCAGTGCGCGGCCTTCGTCGCCCAGGACTCCATGGTGTCCTCGGATCCGGTCGCCATTCAGAACACGCCGTTCCTGCACGACCTCACCAATGCCATCATCTCGCCGGTCAACGACGTCCTGAAGGCGACCCAGAACATCGGCATGCTGCCGCGGATTCTCGGTTCCACACCTGTCATCGGCACCAAGGCATTCCTGCTCTACCGGCTCGCCGGGCTGGCCGCGTATCTCGATCCCGATGGGGAAAGCCGACTGCTGAGCCATCTTCCGCACGATTTCGAGATCGACACCACGCTGAATTTCCTGTTCGCCCCCACCTGGGCCGATTTCGCCACCAATGGCGCTGACGGCGCCGGCACCATGCGCGACTACCGTTTCACCAATACCGCGCTGCTGGGTGAGCTGCTGGACAACAATTCCTGCAATTTCGAGTTGCTCCAGCAGGGCATGGGCGTGCTCGACGGCGGCCCGGTGCGGCCCAAGAGCTTCCCGAATCCCGGTTCGGCGACCCAGATTCCGATTCTCGGCAACTACCTGCGCCTGACCGCGGGCCCGCAGGACCGCTTCGTGCCATCCGACCGGTCGGTGCTCTACACCTGGCGGAACTACGACAACGTCCAGGGCGTGCCCTACACCGCACCCGGCCACGAGGTGGCCGACATCCGAGACGTCGCAAGGCAATTGGGTTCCGGCGGCCCCTACGCTTACTGGGAGACCTACTTCCCGCTGCGCGTGGTCCTCGATATCGCGGCCGGCTACGGCGGCGCCCGCACCGGCGACACGGGCAACCTGCGCTACCACGCCATGGAACGCGCCAAGCCGAACCTGGTCCTGTGGGCGGGCGACAGCGTCGTGCAGTTCGGCCCCGGTCTGGCGTTCCCGGTACCGCAGACCGCCATCGTGCAGACCTTGCCCGGCTACAACCACATCGATACCATCGGCGCGGCCGCGGTCCAGAACAACGGCCTCACCGACTACAGCGGCCGCTACCTCGCGGAGTTCCTGAGATCCCTCGGATGACCTTGCTGTACAGGTACATTCGGAGGCGTGACGGTCGGTGAGGGGGAACCCCGGTCGGAGCCGGCACCGGGGCGTTCGCGCTCGGCGGTGGATGGGCTGGGCCTGGCCGCGCGGCTGCGGGCGGAGGTCTTCGAGGCGCACGCCGAGGCGGTGCGGGCGGTGGCGGGCGACCCGGGCGCGCCGCTCGGCCGCGATCTGGTGGAGTTGCTGGCGCTGCAGCGGCGGATCGCCGATCTCGCCGATCGACTCGCCGCCGACGAGGTGGCAGGCCCGCCGCGGCGCGAGGACGATGGGGAACGGATACACCGATCGCATGGGGAAGGCAGTTCGATGAGTGTCAGTCTGGCCAAGGGCGGCAATGTCTCACTGTCCAAGCAGGCGCCCAATCTGACGAAGGTGGCGGTCGCCCTGGGGTGGGATGTGCGCAGTACCACCGGAGCCGATTTCGACCTGGACGCCAGTGCGATGGCGTGCGGGCCGAATCAGCGCGTGGTGTCGGACAAGCACTTCGTGTTCTACAACAATCTGCGATCCCCGGAGGGCGCCATCGAGCACACCGGCGACAATCTCACCGGTGCGGGCGAGGGTGACGACGAGGTGATCAATGTGGATCTGGCGGCCATGCCGCCGACCATCACCAATATCTTCTTCCCGGTGTCGATCTATGAGGCCGAGACGCGGCGGCAGGCCTTCGGGCAGGTGCGCAATGCCTATATCCGGGTGATCGACGCGGTCACCGGTTCCGAGCTGACGCGCTTCGATCTCTCCGAGGACGCCTCGACCGAGACCGCCATGGTGTTCGGCGAGCTGTACCGGCACGGCAACGAGTGGAAGTTCCGCGCCATCGGGCAGGGGTATGCGTCCGGATTGGCCGGTATCGCAAGGGATTACGGCGTCAACGTCTGAGCCTCGCGCCGGTACACGGGGGTGCTCAGGTATTTCAGGCCCGAGTCGATCAGCACGGTGACCACCCGCGCTCGCGGGCCCAGCCGCAGGCCGAGACGAATGGCGGCCAGCACGTTCGCGCCCGAGGAGGTCCCGGCGCACAGGCCCTCCTCGCGGGCCAGGCGGCGGGCCATGGCCTCGGCGTCCGCGGTGGAGACCGGCTCGATCTCGTCGACCAGGCTCGAATCCCACAGCGGCGGTGGGTATCCGATACCGATGCCCTCGATGCGGTGCGCGCCCGGCTCGCCACCCGAGAGCACCGCCGATTCGGCGGGCTCCACCGCGACCACGTGCAGCCTGCGCTGCTTGTGATACCGCAGCAGTGACGCCGCGCCGCGCAGGGAGGCGGCGGTGCCGACTGCCTGGACGAAGGCGTCCAACCGGCCCTCGGTCTGGGCCCAGATCTCCTGGCCCAGTGAGTGATAGCCGGTGATGCTGTCGGTTTTGTGCAGCTGATCGGTCCAGAAGGTGTCCGGCTCGCGGCTCAATCGTTCGGCCGTCGCCACCATGTCGCGGAACAGCTGCTCGGTGAACATGCCGTTCTGGCTCGGGACCAGGGTGAGTTCCGCGCCGAATGCGGCCATCTGCGTGAGCTTCTCGGCGCTGAAGGCTTCCGAGCTGACGATGCGCAGCCGATAGCCCTTGGCGGCACAGACCATCGCCAGGGCCGCGCCCGTGCTGCCGCCGGTGTATTCGACCACGGTGCCACCGGGTTTCAGGCGGCCGTCACGCTCGGCCACGCCGATCATGGCCTGCGCCATGCGGTCCTTCATGCTGCCGGTCGGATTCTGGCCCTCCACCTTGACCAGAATCTCCGCGCAGCCCTCCGGCACCACGCGGTGCAGGCGCACCAGCGGGGTATTGCCGATCGCCGCCAAGGCATTGTCGCCGATGAACATGGTCCGCACCGACCCTTCCCGCCCCCCATGGGCTCAGAGTCGATTGTCCGGCAGGGGAGCCGGTTCCAGTGCGGGAACGGGGGGTCAGCGCGAAATCGGCGGCGATCCGGCGCTCCGGATCGGCAGCGGCTCGGGGCGTTTGGCCACCCGGTCGTCGCCGGAGGACAGGCCGCGCAGGCGGCGCAGCGCCCACGGGCCGAGTGCGGTTGCCGCCCATTGCAGTTCGTTCGCGACCGTGCGCAGCACGCCGGGCTCGGGCAGGGCGGGGTGCAGCGGCCGGGTCCAGGCGTCGTCCGCGCCGGGCAGGCGCAGTGCCTCGGCCATGGCGTCGGCGATGCGCTGATGGCCCATCGGGCTGGCGTGCAGGCGGTCGGGACTCCACATTCGCGGGTCGGAAACCACGGCGTGCCGGCCGGTTTCGGCCACGATCACCCCGTGCCGCGCGGCGGCGGCGCTAACGCGGTCATTGAGGATCGCGATGCGGCCGCGGATCGGGCGGGCCAGGGGGATGGTGTTGCCGACGTCGGGGAAGGTCAGGGTGCCGACGACCGCGCCGGTCGAGGCGAAGGCGGCGAACATGGCTTCGACGTGGTCGGCGGTGGCGTCGGGGTCGAAGTTGGGGCGCAGCAGGTCGTTCATTCCGGCCAGGACGGTGACCAGATCGGGGCGCAGGGACAGGGCCGCGTCCAGTGGATCGGTACGGATCTGCTGGGCCAGCTTGCCGCGTACCGCCAGATTGGCGTAGCGCAGTTCGGGATTGGTGCGGGCGAGGCGTTCGGCCAGACGGTCTGCCCACCCGCGCAGGCCGGTCAGGTCGTCGCCGTCGCCGACACCCTCGGTTTGGCTGTCGCCTATGGCGACGTAGCGGGTGTAGGTGCCATCGGTCATGGCGGATCGGCCTTTCGGTGACTGTCCGTGGATCATCCCAGGAAATCGGGGCCGGTGCGGGCCGCCGCGAGTCAGTTCACGAGCTCGCCGTTTCCCGTTCGATTTGGGCCACGGCTTCGGCCTGGATCCGGTCGAACTGTGCGGCCATGGCCTCGGCGAGGGCCTGGGCTCCCGACAGGGGGCGGACCATCACCATGAGTTCGTCGATCTTGCCGTCGGCATCGAGGTGGATGAAGTCGCAGCCGGTGATGCGCTTGCCCGCCACGGTCGTCTCGAAGACGAGGGCGTGGTCGGCGGCGTTCTCCGCGCCGATCTCCTTGACGTAGCGGAAGTCCTCGAACACCCGCAGGACGCCGCGCAGGATGGCGGCGGTGATCGCCTTGCCGGGGTAGGGCTTGAACGCGACGGGGCTGGTGAACACCACGTTGTCGGCGAGCAGGGCTTCCACTGCCGCCTCGTCGCGGGCCTCGACGGCCTTGCGGAACGGATGCATGATCCCTCGATTCGATAGTCAACTCATTGCATATGAGACTTGAACCGTAGCGCCGGGCTGTATCGGATGTCCAGAGTCAATTCAGTCAAAAAGTTGAGTATCTGTTGCCCGGCCGACGGAACGGCCCGGTCCCTGGGGGACCGGGCCGGTGATCGGTGTGTGGGTTACTTGCCGATGACGCCGTATTGGGTGAGGAGTTCACCGATTTCGTTGTTGCCCAGGCGCTTTGCGAGACCGCGCCAGAGCAGTTCGGGGCCGGGCAGGCTGACCGGGTCGCCGTCGCGCAGGCGGGTCATGCCCGCGAGCAGGGTGCGGACGTCGTAGGTGGAGTTGAAGACCTCCGGGACGCCGCGCTCGATGTCGAGCAGCCGGTACGCGGCCTCCATACCGGTGCGGACGGAGTACTCGGTGGTGAAGATGCAGTCCCGGCTGGTTTCGGCGAACTGGCCGATGAAGGCGAAGTTGACCGCGCCTTCGGGGACCACCTGCGGGCGGTCACCGGCCTTGCGGGGCATGAAGAACGCCGTCACATAGGGCATCATGACCGGCACCGTCTTGGCGGCATTCGCGGCCAGTTCCGGGATCTCGGCTTCGGGGACGCCCAAGTGGTACAGCCATTCCTGGGTGATCTCCTCGCCGGTGCAGTCCTGCATGGACTTCTTGACGTAGTCGCCGGGCTTGTCGACGAACAGGGAGTAGACCCAGACCACGATCTGGTCCTTGGGCTGGGCCTTGAAGTGGGGCTGGCGGTTGACGGTCCAGCTCAGCAGCCAGCTGGAGTCCTCGACGGTGACGATGCCGCCGGTGACGACCTTGCCGCTGAAGGGATCTCGCTTGCAGATCTTCTGGATGTATTCGGGGATACGCTGATCCAGGGTGGTGACGGTGGCCGATTCCCACTTGGTTTCGGGGATGTGTGCGCCGAAGACGTCCGGGTTGCCGAAAGCCTTGTCCTTGGCCGCGATTCGACGCCACAGGTCCCAGGCGGGGGCCGGGCCGTCATTGATCACGGCGGGGGTGTGGTGGTCGCCCTCGTCGGAGTTCTCGGTCAGGGAGCCGATGGTCATCAGCAGCAGATCGTCGGGGCCGAGGTCGACGCCGCCTTCGACGCCTTCCGAAACCCAGTGAATTCGCTTGGCCTGCTTGCGATCGGCGGTGATGTCGAAGTCGACGTCGGTGACCGTGGTGTCGAACTTGAAGGTCACGCCCTGGTCCAGCAGCCAGCGGTAGAGGGGCAGAACCAGGGATTCGTACTGGTTGTACTTGGTGAACTTGAGGGCCGAGAAGTCCGGTAGGCCGCCGATGTGGTGGATGAAGCGGTGTAGGTAGAGCTTCATTTCCAGGGCGCTGTGCCAGTCCTCGAAGGCGAACATGGTGCGCCAGTACATCCAGAAGTTGCTGTCGAAGAAGTCCTGCGAGAAGACCTCGTTGATGCGCTTGCCCTCCATCTCCTCGCGGGTGGCGAGGAAGATCTTGGTGATGTCCTTCTGCGCCTTCTCGTTCAGGGTGAAGAGGTTCTTGGTCTGCGCGCTCTGGCCGCGATTGACGGTGGCGCGCTCCAGGGAGAAGTTCGGGTCGTCCTTGTTGAGCCAGTAGAACTCGTCGAGCACGCTGGCGCCGTCGATCTCGATGGACGGGATGGTGCGGTAGAGGTCCCACAGGCACTCGAAGTGGTTCTCCATCTCGCGGCCGCCGCGAATGACGAAGCCCTTCTTGGGTTCCTTGATGCCGTCGAGTGCGCCGCCGGGGAGTTTCAGCTCTTCCAGAACGGTGATCTTGTCACCGGACATCTGGCCGTCGCGGATGAGGAACGCCGCGCCGGAGAGGGAGGCGAGACCCGATCCGACGAACCAGGCCGTCTTGCCGTCGGCCCCCGCGGGCTTGCGCGGCCGGGCGAACGCCTCGTAATTGCCACTGCTGTAGTACATGAGAACTCCTATCCCTGAAAGTCGGTCCCGAAGTGCCTGTCCTGCTGTGGATCTCGGCTCAGTACTTGTAGAAACCCTCTCCGGTCGCGATGCCGAGCTTGCCCTTGTCGATGTAGTTGTCCTTGAGCCACTTGGCGATTCGCTGGGAGGTCTCGTCGCCGTGGACCATGATGTTGTAGGGCGTGTTCAAGCCGATGATGTCGAGGATCTGGAAGGGTCCGGCGGGTGCGCCGGTGCCGATGCGCCAGGTCTTGTCCACCGCGTCCGGATCGGCGAAGCCGCCCTCGGCCAGGTTCATGGCCGCGTCCAGCAGCGGGACCAGCAGGGAGTTCAGGACGTATCCGGCCTTCTCCCTGTGCAATTCGATCGGGACCATGCCGATGGCGGTGGCGAAGTCCACCACGGCCCGGTACACGGCCGGATCGGTGTCTGCGGTGCCCATCACCTCGGCGGTATTGAAGTGCCACACCTGATTCGCGAAGTGCAGGGCCAGGAACCGGTCGGGGCGGCCGGTGAAATCCTTGATGGCGCTGGGGAGCAGGGTGGAGGAGTTGGTGGCGAAGATGGTGCGCTCGGGGGCGAGCTTGCCGAGCTGCTCGTAGGTCTCCTGTTTGATGGCGAGCACCTCCGGCACCGCCTCGATGACCAGGTCGGCGTCCGAAACAGCCTGCGCCAGATCGGAACTCAGCGCGATGTCGGCCGCGGTGGTCTCGGCCTTGCCGTCCCCGCCGCCGGGCACCTGCTCGCGGTAGATCGCCGCCAGCTTGTCCAGCCGGGTGCGCGCCGTGGTCAGCGCGTCGTCGGAAATGTCGTAGGCGGTGACGTCGAATCCGCGGAACGCGGTCTGGAATGCGATCTGGGAACCGAGCACGCCGGTTCCGAGCACGGTGACCTTGCGGATATCGATGCTCATTGGCATTGCCTCCCTAGGGATGTGGAGAATCCAGCGATAATCTGGGCGATCTGCGAGCGCAGATCCGCCATGGCGTCATGACCGGGATGGGCCCCGGTGGACGGTTGCACCAGGGCCAGGTGCAGGACGGCGAAGATGCTGCGACCGGCGATCCTGGCCTGCTCTTCGCCCGCCTCGGGAACGTCGGCGACGAGCCGCTCGGCGATCATCGACTCCAGCCGTGCCACCAGCGCCAGCCCCTCGGCGCGGTACTTGTCGGTGGGCGAGCCGAACAGCAGCTCGCGCTGGTAGACGGTGGTGTTCTCGGGTCGCCGTTCGGCGGCCCGCAGCAGCGGCGTCACCATGGCCCAGACCGCCTCGGCGGGCTCGGTGCGCGCCCGGGCCTCGGCCGCGCCGTCCTCGAGCGCGGTGCGCAGCTCCTCGTTGTAGACCATCAGCAGCAGTTCGCCTTTGGACGCGGCGTAGCGGAACAGGGTGCCCGCCGCGATATCCGCGCGATCGGAGATCTGCTGGGTGGTTACTCCTTCGAATCCGTGCTCGGCAAACAGCGCCGCGGCGGCCTCGAAGATCCTCGACTGCTTGTCGTGCATCTTGCGTTGCCGTCGGCCGACGTGCGCCGATCGGACCGGTGTGACCATCGGACACCTCCAACCCGAATGCGAAAACTGAGTGGACTCAAAAATGAGCGTACTCCGGGCTACTGATTCCGCAAGGTCATGATGTCACCGGTCGGGAGTACGTTGGTCACATGGCCACGCATCTCACCCACTGGGGCGTTTTCGAAGCGGACAGCGATGGCGAGCGGCTCACCGCGGTGCGGCCCTGGCAGGGGGATCCGGAGCCCACCCGGCTGATCGAGAATGTCGCGTCGGCACAACATCATCCGGCGCGGATCGCGCAGCCGCATGTGCGGAAGGGCTGGCTGGAGAACGGTCCCGGGCCCGCGCAGCGCGGGGCGGACGAGTTCGTGCCGGTGTCCTGGGAGACGGCGCTGGATCTGCTGGCCGGTGAATTGTCCAGGGTGTACGGCGAATTCGGTGCCGAGGCGGTGTACGGCGGCTCCTACGGGTGGGCCAGCGCCGGGCGCTTCCATCATGCGCAGAGCCAGGTGCACCGCTTCCTGAACTGCCTGGGCGGCTATGTCTCGCACCGCAACAGCTACAGCCTGGGCGCGTCCACGGTGCTGTTGCCGCACATTCTCGCCGATATGGGCACCATCATGGCGCGGGCCACCACCAAGTCGGTGCTGGCGCGGCATTCGAAGCTGGTGGTGGCGTTCGGGGGACTGTCGCCGAAGAATCTGGCGGTGTCCCCGGGCGGGGTGTCCCGGCACGATATCCGCGGGTGGATCGGGCAGGCGCACGAGAACGGCTGCCGCTTCGTCATCGTCAGCCCGCTGCGCGACGACATTCCGGCCGAGGCCCGGGCGGAGTGGATCGCGACCCGGCCCGGCAGCGATACCGCGCTGATGCTGGCGCTGGCGCAGGTGCTGGACGCGGAAGGGCTGGCGGACAAGGCTTTTCTGGACCGCTACACCGTCGGATACGAGCGATTCGCGGGGTATCTGCGCGGCGAGGAGGATGGCGTCGTCAAGACCCCGGAGTGGGCCGAACCGCTCACCGGCCTTGCCGCGGAACAGATCCGGGCGCTGGCCCGGGACATGGCGGCCACCCGCACGCTGATCACGGTGAGCTGGTCCCTGCAGCGCGCCCAGTACGGCGAGCAGCCCCTGTGGCTCGGGGTCGTGCTCGCGGCCATGCTCGGCCAGATCGGTCTGCCCGGTGGCGGATTCGGGCACGGGTACGGTTCGGCCGCGAATGTCGTTCTGGCCGTGCGGCTCACCTCGCCGCCCAAGCTGCCGCAGGGCGTCAATGGCGTCAGCGACTTCATTCCGGTGGCGCGGATCGCGGACATGCTGCTGAATCCCGGTGCGCCCTATGAATACAACGGCGAGCACCGCACCTACCCGAACATCCGGCTGGTGTACTGGGCGGGCGGCAACCCCTTCCATCACCACCAGAATCTGGCCCGCCTGCGCACCGCCTTCGCCCGCCCCGACACGGTGGTGGTGCACGATCCGTTCTGGTCGGCCACCGCCCGCCACGCCGATATCGTGCTGCCCTCGACCATGACGATCGAACGCGACGACTACGGCTCGGGCGAGGGCGACCGCTTCCTGTTCCCGATGCCCGCGCTCACCCGCCCGCACGCCCAGGCCCGCGACGACTACTGGATGTTCGGCGAGCTGGCCGAAAGGCTCGGCGTCGGAAAGGAATTCACCGAGGGCCGCACGGCGCAGGAATGGCTGCGCCACCTCTACGACGAGTGGGCCGAGCGCCTGCGCGACCGCGGCCACGACCTGCCCGGCTACGACGCCTTCTGGGCCGGTGAATCACTCGAACTGCCCCTCGAGGCCGAGGAGCACATCGCCTTCGCCGACTTCCGCGCCGACCCGCAGGCCCACCCGCTTCGCACCCCGAGCGGCCGCATCGAGATCTTCTCCGAAACCATCGCGGGCTTCGGCTACGACGACTGCCCGGGCCACCCCGTCTGGCTCGAACCCGACGAATGGCTGGGCAGCCTCGAGGCCGCTCGATTCCCACTTCAACTGGTAGCCAACCAACCTCGCACCAAACTGCACAGCCAACTCGACATCGGCGCACACAGCCAATCCGTGAAAATCTCCGGCCGCGACCCGCTCCGCCTCCACCCCGCCGAAGCCGCCGCCCGCGGCCTCACCGAAGGCGACATCGTCCGCATCTACAACGACCGCGGCAGCTGCCTGGCCGGCCTCGTGATCACCGACGCCATCCGCCCCGGCGTCGCCCAACTCTCCACCGGCGCCTGGTACGACCCCGACCCCACCGACCCCACCTTCTGCCGCCACGGAAACCCCAACGCACTCACCAACGACCGCGGCACCTCCCGCCTCAGCCAAGGCTGCACCGGCCAACTCTCCCTGGTAGAAATCGAGCCCTACACCGGCGAACTCCCACCCCTGACCATCACCGGCCCACCCCGAATCGCCCACCCCTGACCCGAACCCAAGGCTGATTGCCACCCGGTTGCGCGCGTGCGGCAGCTCGACATCAGCGATGAGGCCGTGGCTCGCGCCGCTGTTCTGGTGTTCGGGGTAGCGGGCTGATCTGGTGCGAAATTGTGGGCGGCAGCATAGATCGCCGTGGTTGGTCAGGGCTGGCTGTCGCGAAAACGGTCGCGCCG
The DNA here is from genome assembly GCF_007990715.1 of Nocardia seriolae NBRC 15557. Classification (GTDB taxonomy): domain Bacteria; phylum Actinomycetota; class Actinomycetes; order Mycobacteriales; family Mycobacteriaceae; genus Nocardia; species Nocardia seriolae. Next base: position 11,174 of record NZ_BJWY01000109.1, read on the forward strand.
GTCGGCCCACCATGCGAACCGGTCATCGCGCGAGAACCGTTGTCCGCCGCCGCAACTCCCAGACGGCACCCACTTCTCTATCCACGGCCCGAGTGTAAATGCGGCGCTTCGCATCAGCCGGATCTCGCCGCCCCGGGCAGGGAATGGCGAGTGATCCTCGATCCGAAAGGCTTACGGAAGATGCCGCCGATCAACCGGAACTCGGCACGTTCGTGTACTCGCCGGCGGGCCCGCGGCGCGTGTTGCGAGCGCTCGGGTCGCGGTGAGCGAGCACCCGCCCGGCCGCTCCCGCAACTGGTTCCGTGCGGGCGGGCGACTCCGGCCGACGCAATCAACAGCATCGGGGAAATTCGCACTGCTCTCGCATAGTCCATACCGTGTTCCTCGGATCCCATCGTGCGGAACAGCAGGCCAGGCGCATACGGCGCCCCGGATACTACCGACCGAATACCGCTATCGGCGGGAACCGATACGAGAACGCCACCCGAGCGAACTTCGCCGGGCGTCTGTTACTGGGTGCGGCGGGTATTTGCGGTCAGGGCCTCCAGGATGGTGTGGGCTGCGTGGGACGGTGTGCGGTTGGTGGCGTGGCCGACGGAGAGTTTCCAGGGGAGTGGGTGGGGGGTGAGGTTGGAGTGGGGGATGGTTGGGGAGCGGCGTGCGACTGATAGGGGGACCAGGGCTACGCCGAAGTTTTTGGCGGCCAGTTCCATTGCGAAGGCTTGGTCGGCTACTTCGATGACGGGGTGGCGGGTGGGGAGGAGTTCGTCGGCGATGGAGCGGATGCCCCAGCCGGGTGGGTAGTCGATGAAGCGGACGCCTTCGAGGTCGGTGGGGCGGAAGGGGCGGCCGGCGAGGGGGTGGTCGGGGGCGGTGCACAGGACCAGGGTTTCCTCGACTATGAGATGGGTTGTGATGCCGGGGAATTCGGCGGTTCGGCCCGCGAGGAGGGCCAGTTCGAGGGAGTTGTCGCGTAGGCCCGCGAGGTTGCCTGCCATGCCGGAGATGCTCTGGCGCATGCGGAGGGTGACCGAGGGGAAGCGTTGGTGTAGGTCGGCGATGATGCCCGCCAGGTCGAAGTTGTGGATGTTCATGAGGTTGCCGACGACGACCTCGCCGCGGATTTCGCCCTGGGCGGCGTCGATGGCGTCGACTATGTCGCGGCGGGACCTGAGCAGGGCGCGGGCGGGGGCGATGATGGCGCGGCCGGATTCGGTGAGTTCGAGGGTGCGGGGGGTGCGGTCGAAAAGGCGCACGCCGAGTTCGTGTTCGAGTTTGCCGACGCTGGTGGAGACGGCGGATTGGACCACGTGGAGGGCGCGGGCGGCGGCGGTGAAGGACCGGTGGTCGCAACAGGCCAGGAAGCATTCGATCTGACGCAGCTCCATGAGCGGATCGTACCGGTGCTATCTATGGAACAGATGGCACCATCGAAAAGTATCGCTTTTGTTGATCCTGCGAGGTCGTGACCATGAATTGGTGACTACTTCGATGACCCGCCGTTCGCGGGACGCCCGGCCCGAGGTCGAGACCGCGCTGAGCCGGACCACGGTGCTGGTGTTCGCGACAACGGCCGGTTCGTCCGCGGCCGGTAACTACTACTTGCAGCCCCTGCTGCACGAGGTCGCGGGGGAGCTGAGCATTTCCACGGCGACCGCGGCCCTGCTCGTCAGCGCCGCGCAGATCGGCTACCTGTGCGGGTTGGCCTTCCTGGTCCCGCTCGGCTATTTCCTGCGCCGCCACCGCATGGTCCCGGCCCTGCTGGTGGCATCCGTTGCGGCCCTGCTGGTTTCGGCGTTCGCGCCGAACCTCCCGGTCCTGTTCGCCGGTGTAGTGTCCACCGGGGTGACCGCCTCGGCCGCGCAGGTGGTGGTGCCGTGGGCCTCCGCGCTGGCCCATCCGGAGCGGCGCGGGCAGGTGGTCGGCACGGTCATGAGCGGGCTGCTGCTGGGAATCCTGTTGTCGCGCGTGCTGTCCGGTGCGGTGGCGCAGGTCGGCGGCTGGCGTTCGGTGCTGCTGGTGGCGGCCGGACTCCAGGTGGTGATGGCGATCAGCGTGTATCTGCTGGCCCCCGCCACACCCCGGGCCGCGTCGGGTGAGAGCTACCCGCAGGTGCTGGCGTCGATTCCGGCGCTGATCCGGCGGCACCCGGTGCTGCGTCAGCGGATGGCGCTGGGATTCCTGGTGATGGCCGGCTTCTCGATGGTGTGGACGGCCATCGCCTTCCTGCTCGCGGGTTCGCGCGGAAGTTCCTACCACTATTCGGAATTCACCATCGGCCTGTTCGGCCTGGCCGGTGTGCTCGGCGCGTTGGGTGCGCCCGTGGTGGGCCGGATGGCCGATCGGGGCCGGTTGCGCCAGGTGACGACGCTGACCTGGCTGGTGCTGCTGGCGAGTTGGGCGCTGGTGGCCTGGGGCGGGCACAGCGTGGTGGCGCTGATCGCCGCGCTGCTGGTCTTCGACTTCGGCATCCAGGGCTCGCATCTGACCAATCAGAGCGCCATCTACGCCCTGGACCCGGCCGCGCGCAGCCGCCTGACCACCGCCTACATGGTCACGTACTTCCTCGGCGGCGTCGCGGGTTCGGTGACGGCGGGTGTGGCGTATCAGGCGGGCGGCTGGGCGCTGGTCTGCGGCATCGGTGCCGCCTCCGCGATGGCCGGGCTGCTGCTGTGGGCGGTGTTCGCACTCCGCCCACAGCGCGCCGACGTCACTCAGCCCGCGATGGTCGCGGGCAGCTGATCCGACAGGGCGATCGCCTCGGCGAGCAGGTCCGCCGTCGAAAGCAGTTGCCGCTCGGTGTGTTCCGAGGTGATGAAGAAGCGCAGCCGTTCCTTGCCGACCGGCACCGCCGGGGCCGAGATGGCCCCGGCGTACACGCCGCGCTGCAACAGGGTCGACGAGACGAAGCCCGCCTGGATCTCACCCGGCACGATCACCGGCAGGATCGGCGTGCCCTGGGAGTCACCCAGATTCAGCTCCCGTTCCCGCAGCGCGGCATCGAAGAGCCGGGCGTTGTGCCACAGTCGGGCCACCCGATCCGGTTCCGCCTCCAGCACCTCCAGCCCGGCCAGCGCGGCCGCGATGCCCGAGGGCGCGGGCGCACCGGTCAGCATGGCCACACCCGGCGCGGTGGCCTTCATCGCGCCGATGAGGTCGGCGTCGGCGGCGATGAAGCCGCCCACACTGCCCAGCGCCTTGGACAGCGTGCCCATCCAGATGTCCACTTCCGCCCCGGCCATGCCGTAGTGCTCGCGGATGCCGTGCCCGGTCGGGCCGAAGACGCCGAAGGAATGCGCCTCGTCCACCATGACCGCACAGTCGAATTCCCGTGCGACGGCCGCTAATTCGGCGACCCGCCCGACGGTGCCGTCCATCGAGTAGTGGCCCTCCAGCACCACCAGCGCCCGATCGAACCCGGACCGCGACATCTTCAGCACCGACCGCAGCGACTCGGGGTCGTTGTGCCGGAAGTTGATCCGGCGGCACCCCGCCCACTGCGTGCCCGACACCACGCTGCCGTGAATCAGGCTGTCGCAGAAGGCCACATCGCCTTCGCGCAACAGGAATCCGATCACACCGGCATTGGTGAGATACCCGCTGGTGGTCACCATGGCGTCGCCGACTTCGTAGATCCCGGCCAGCCGCTGCTCGAGTTCGGCGTAGAGCGGAATCTCCCCGGACACAATGCGACTCGCCGACGCGGACGCACCGTACCGGTCCAGGGCCTCCTGGGCGGCCCGCACGACCTGGGGATGACTGGACAGCCCCAGGTAGTTGTAGGCGCTGAAGTTCACCAGCTCGGTGTCCAGCGCCCGAATCACGGTGTCATTGGCGCTGTCTCGCGGCAGGAACAGCGGATTGGGCATCCCGGACTGCTCGTGGATGGCCGCGATGGCCGCGCGTTTCGCGACGGCCGCCGCCACCTCGGGATGATCGGCGAACTGCTTGCCCGGGCCGCGGACCGCGCGCGCCGGCTTGGCCGCCGAGGCCGTGGCCACCGACTGTTTGATTTCCTTGATCCCATTGCCCGCCAGCAGTTTCCGAGCCAGATCGCGTGCCGATTCGGTCATGCCGGCGCCGCCTCGGTGGTCCCGCCGACCAGCAGTTCGGCGGCCCGCGCACCGGCCTGCTGGAGCGTGAACGAGCGGCCGACCTTCATCGACATCAGGTCCACGCCCAGCGTCTTGCTCACCAGCGCACCGAATTCCACCGCCATCAGCGAATCCAGGCCCAGTTCCGGCACCGGCACGGTCAGATCGATGGAGTCGGCGTCCACGCCCATGACCACCGCCAGCTGTTCGGCCAGCATGTGCGCCACCACGTCGGCCCGCTTCTGCTCGTCGAGCCCGCGCAGCACCGCGACCAGTTGCGCGGCCGCCGAATTGTCCTCGACCGCCGCGGCGATGCGTTCGGCGGTGCGCCCGGTCATGGCGTACCAGGACACCGTCGCCGCCACCCGCGACCAGTCGATCGGGATGATCGCCACCTGGTGGTGGATGCCCAGTCCGAGCGCCTCCCCGAGGTACTCGGTGCCCTCCGCCATGTCGATGGGATCGAAACCGGCGGTGCGCAGATACTTCGACACGTACTCGTCGTCGGCCATGCCGCCGCCGGACATGTGGCCCCAGCCCACCGACAGCGCCTTGCCGCCCTGCCGCGCCACCACGTCCGCGGTCGCATTGAGCGCGAGATTGGCCGCGGTGTAGGCGTATTGGCCGATGCTGCCGAAAATGGTGCTGCCGGAGGAGAACAGCACGAACATGTCGAGCTCGGCCCCGGCGGCCTCGAGGCCGCGCCGCAGTGCGATCACGCCCTCGGCCTTGGGCCGGTACACCTTCTCCAGGCTGTCCCGGGTCATGTCGGGCACCCGCTTGTCATCGAGGGTGCCCGCGGTGTGGAAGACACCCCGCAGCGGATGTTCGGCGGTGTGCGCCCGCGCGATCAGCGCGGTCATGGCGTAGGCGTCGGTGACGTCCACCCGTTCCTCGACCACCTCGACGCCCTGCTCCTGCCACGCGGCCAGCTGGGTGCGCGCGGCTTCGGTGCCGGCCCCGCCGCGCCCGAGCAGCGTGAGCCGCCGCGCGCCCAGCCCGGTCAGCCAGCGCCCGACCGCGAGCCCGAAGGCCCCGAAGCCGCCGGTGATCAGATAGTTCGCCGCCGGATCCACGCTGACCGCCGGAATCAGCGGACGCACCAGCGGCGCTTGCGATTCCAGGCTCACCGCGATGCGCCCGAAGTGCGTCGAGCGCGCCACGTCCTCGAAGGCCCTGGCGACATCGGCGGTGTCGTAGACCTCGTAGGGCAGGTACCGGTAGGTGCCCGCGGCCAGCTTCTCCTGCACGCCCTGCACCAGTTCGCCGGTGGCCCGGCGCTTGAGCGCCAGCATGCGGTCCAGGTCGAACGAGTGGTAGGAGAGGTTCTTGTCGAAGTACGCCAGTTCGAGCACGCCGCCGCCGTAGATGTCGGCCTTGCCGATCTCCACGATGCGCCCGAACTCGGCCACCGCCTTGAAGTTCCGGCGCAGGATCTCCCCGGGCGCGGTGCTGATCACCACGTCCGCGCCGCGGCCGTCGGTGAGGCCCAGAACATCGTCGGCGAAGTTCAGCGACCGCGAGTCCAGAGCGTGATCCGCGCCCTGTGCCAGCACGTAGGCCCGGCGCGTGTCGCTGCCCGCGGTGCCGATCACGGTGGCCCCGTGCAGTTTCGCGATCTGCACCGCGGCCGACCCGACGCCGCCCGCCGCGCCGTGCACCAGCACCACATCGCCCGCGCGCACCAGCGCCAGCTCCAGCAGCGAGTGCTCGGCGGTGGCGAAGGCGACCGTGCTGGTGCACTGGCCCACCTCGGTGCCGTCGGCGACGCGGTTGACCAGGCTGGCGTCGGTGGTGTGGAAGCGGGAGATCATGCCCTTGGAGGTCACGAACACCCGATCACCCACGGTCAGATCGGTGACGTCCGAACCGATCCGGACCACCACGGCGTCGGCCTCCATGCCCGGTTCGGTGCCGTAGAAGGTGCCCGTCATCTCGCGCTCGCCGAGCACCCCGATGACCTTGAGCGGGTCCTTGTAGCCGAGCCCGACGGCCAGGATCCGCACCTCGACCTCCTCGGCCTCGGGCGCGCGCCGCTCGCAGCGCCGCCAGGCCAGTCGGGACAGCACCCGCGACTTGGGCAGCTCCAGGCGGAAATTCGCCTCCGGATCGGTGAGCGGCTCGGCCCGGTCCAGGGCCTCGAGCCGGTCGGGCAGGGTGGCCGCGACCACCGTCACCCAGCGCAGGCCGTTGCGCAGCACCACCTCGTCGGCGTGGTCGTAGGTGAACGCGCCCGGGATGGCCAGCTCGGCGGCCAGTTCCGCCTCGGCCACTTCGGGATCCACGTCGACGAGCCGCCAGCGCAGTCGCGACTGCTCATTGAGCAGCACCCGCCGGGCCCCGGCGAGGGCGGCGTGCGCCGGGTCGGGCGCGGCGTCCTCGTCCGGGTGCGCGAACGCGCGCTCGGTGACCAGGGTGATGTGCAGGGAACCGTCACCGGTCATGGGGATCTCGTCGCCGCGGCGCTGCAACCAGTCCTCGAGGAAGCCCTCGGTGGTGACCGCCACCCGGCGCAGCGCCCACAGCGCGTCCAGGTCCGCGTATTCCGAACCGGCCACCAGCACCACGTGGGTGCGCTCGACCCCGTTGAGCGCCACGATCTGCTGGAGTCGTTCGTGGACAACGGCTTCCAGGTCCTCGCGGTTCGGATCACCGACGACCAGCACCTCACCGTGTGCGGTGGTGCTCGCGGCGAACGTGGCGCGGGCGCTCGCCTCGGCGGCGAAGTCGATGGCGAGGGTGTAGGCGGTGTCGGGGGAGGGCAGCGCGGTGATATCCACGGGTTCCCGCATGTCCCAGCGGTCTTCGTAGAAGTAGTCCGTGAGCCGTTGCAGCGCAACGCGATCCGGGTTGATGTCACCCAGTCGCAGCCCGATGATGCTCATGACCACGTTCTGTTCCGCGTCGAGCAGGTCGTAGTCCGCGGTCAGCTCGGCGGCGCTGTGCAGTCGCGCCACCACCGTCACCTCGTCGGGCAGCGGCGCGAACACCCGAACCTCGTTGACGGCCACCGGAACCAGCGCGCCGCGTCCGGCATTCGGGGCGGCGGCGAGGACTGCTCCGAAGCACTGCACGGCCGCGTCGACCACGGCGGGATGGACGAGATGGCCACTGTCGCGGGCGATCTCGGCATTCAGGGTGGCGACCACGGTATTGCCGCTCACCCGCAGGGCGGTGGCACGGCGGAAGGCCGGGCCGTAGTCCAGTCCGCGCGCGGCGAAGGCGGTGTAGTAGGCGTCGGGATCGATCGGGAGCATTTCCTCGAGGTCGGGCACCTCGGCCTTGGTGGCCTCGTACGCGCCCTCGACCAGGCGGCCGGTGGCGTTGATCGTCCAGCTGGTGCCCGCGGGCTCCCGCGAGCGAATGGTGAAGCGCCGGGTGGATTCCTCCACGTGCAGCTCCACCACCGGGGCCATGCCCTCGTCCACCACCAGCGGCGCGAGGAACCGCACGTCTTCGACGGCGACCCGGCCGGATTCGGTGCGCAGGGCGGCCGCGCTCAGGGCCGCGTCCAGATAGGCCGCGCCGGGCAGGATTCGGGACCCGCCCACCACATGGTCGGCCAGCCATTCCAGATCGCCCACGCTGAGCTGGATGCGCCAGGCCGTGGTCGGATCCTCCAGCAGCGGGTCCCCGAGCATCCGGTACATGCCGGGCGTGCCGTACTTGAGCTGCTGCATGCCGACCAGATCGACGCGCATCCGGGTGCGCTGCCACGGATAGCGCGGCAGGTCCACGTGCCGGGTGACGATATCGCCGAAGAGGGCGTCCAGATCCAGCACGCCCGCCGCGTAGAGCCCGGCCAGGGTCTGGCGCACGCTCTCGTCGTCGTCCTGCTTGCGGTTGAGGGTGGCGATCGTGGTGCCGGTCTCGCCCGCGCCGATGAGGATTTCGCGAATGTTCGCGCCCAGCACCGGATGCGGTCCGACCTCCAGGAACACCCGGCTGCCCGCGCCGACCAGGTCGGTGATGGCATCGGCGAAGCGCACCGGCTGGCGCACATTGGCGCACCAGTACTCGGCGGTCCAGTCGCCCGCGGTGACGCGTGCGCCGGTGACGGTGGACCACAGCGTAATTCGCGGCTCAGCGAGCTCGAGGTCAGCCAGCGCGGTGCGCAGCTCGTCGAGGATCGGGTCCATGAGGTAGCTGTGGTAGGGCACCTCGACCTGGAGTCGACGCGCGAAAACGCCCTGCTCGGTGAGGGATTCGGCGATCTTGTCGAGACGCTGCTCATCACCGGCGAGGGTGACCGCGCTCGGGCTGTTGACGGCGGCGATGCTGACCAGCGCGTCGCCTTCGATCAGTTCCAGCGCCGCGGCCTGGGGCAGGCCGATGGCGAGCATGCCGCCCGACCCGGCCGTGGTGGCCTGCAACCGGGCCCGGTGATAGCTGACCCGCAACGCATCCCGCAGCGAGAGCATGCCCGTGACGTAGGCCGCCGACACCTCGCCCACACTGTGGCCGACCACGGCGGCGGGCCGGATGCCGAGCGAGTCGAGCAGCGCGAACAGCGCCACCTGGATCAGGAAGTTGGCGGGCTGGGCCACCGCGGTGGACGTGACCCGCGACTCTTCTTCGGGGCGCAGCAGCTCCTCGACGATGGACCACCCGGAGATCTCCCGGAACACCGCGTCGATGCGCTCGGCCTCGGCGGCGAACACCCGCTGCGTCTCGGCCGCGAAAACGCCTTCACCGGTGAGGAGTCGGCGGCCCATGGCCCACCACTGCGGACCCAGGCCGGTGAAGACGAAGACCGGTTCGGGCACCTTGCGGGAGATCACCTTTGCGGTGCGGCCCTCGCCGCCCGCGAACTCCACCAGCGCGCGCACCAGGTCGGTGTCGTCGCCGAAGGTCAGGCCCGCGCGCACCCCGTGGTGCTGGCGGCGCGTCCATGCCGCCTCGGCCAGGTGGCCCGGCTCGGCCCCGGCCGCGATGAGTTCGGCGAAACCACGGGCCAATTCACGGGCTGCGGTCTCGTTGCGGGCCGAAATCGGCAGCACGCCATAGTGTCTGGGCTCGCGCACAGCGGTCTCACCCGGGACGTACTCCTGGAGGATCACGTGCGAATTGGTGCCGCCATAGCCGAAACCGTTGACCGCCAGCGTCATCCGCGTGTCCGCCGGCACCGGCTGTGCGTCCAGCTGTAGCGCCAGACCCAGCTCCTCGAACGGGATATCGGGATTCGGCTCGTTCAGCCAGCCCTGCGGCGCGATGGTCCGATGCGTGATGGCCAGCGCCGACTTGATGACGCTGGCGATGCCCGAGGCGGCCTCGGTGTGGCCCAGCTGGGCCTTGACCGACCCCACCCCGAGCGGCACGTTCCGCCCCTCGACCCGCCCGTAGGCATTGCCGATGGCCCGCAGCTCGAGGGGATCGCCGACCGGCGTGCCGGTGCCGTGCGCCTCCACGTAGGTGACCTCGTGCGCCGCGACCCCGGCCCGCTCGAGCACCGTCTTGGCCAGTGCCTCTTGCAGATCCGCGTTCGGCACCGTGATGGCGGTGGTCCGCCCGTCCTGATTGGACCCGGTGGCCTTGACCACCGCGTAGATCCGGTCCCCGTCGCGCTCGGCGTCGTCCAGGCGCTTGAGCACCACCATGCCCGAGCCCTCGCCACGCCCGTAGCCGTCGGCTCTCGCGTCGAAGGGCTTGCTGCGCCCGTCGGCGGCCAGGAAGCCGCCCTTGCACATGGAGACGAACGGCTCCGGTTGCAGCAGCATGGTGACGCCGCCCGCCAGCGCCACCGTGCAGTCGCCGTTGCCGAGGGCCTGGCAGGCCAGATGGAAGGCCACCAGCGAGGACGAGCAGGCGGTGTCGACCGTCAGCGCGGGACCGACCATGTTCAGCGCGTAGGCGATCCGGTTGGAGATCATGGTGTACGACGCGCCCGCGGCGGTGTGCATGTCCACGAACGGCAGGGCCGCATTGGTATTGGACATGGCCATCTGGTCGAGGGTGAAGGCCCCGACGTAGACGCCGATCGGCGCGCCCGAGACGGTTCCGGCGATGCCCGCGTCGTCCAGTGCCTCCCAGGCGATCTCCAGGATCAGCCGCTGCTGGGGATCCATGGCGGCGGCCTCGCGCGGCGAGATGCCGAAGAAGTCCGGATCGAAGGCCCACGGATCGCCGGTCATGAAGGCGGCGCGCTTGGTGTACATGCGCCCCGGCGTGCGCCGGTCGGGATCGTAGTAGCGGCGGTAGTCCCAGCGGTCGGACGGAATCTCCACGACCCCGTCGCCCTTGTTGATGATGAAGTCCCAGAACGACTCCGGTGAATCGATACCACCGGCGTAGCGGCACCCGATTCCGACAATGGCAATGTCAGACACTACGTCTCCTCGGCAAAACATTTCGAACCTGGATTCCCCCCGAGGCTGGATTTCTCCATGGCCGGATCGCTCCGGCGAAGGCGGCGACGCCCGGACCGTGATCCGCGGTCCGGGTGCGTGCCGTGCCGGTGTCAGCTGGCGCCGACCCGTGCCGCCGGTCGCAGCATGAAGTTCAGTTCCGGACCCTTGCTCCCGATTCGGGTCCGGTCCACCGGCTGCAAGCCGAACGGCTGGTAGTAGCGAACGTTGTCGTCCTTGCAGATTCCGCATACCGCGCGCCCGTGCGCGTCGGCGTCGGCAATGAGCCGGTTGGTCAGTGCGCGGCCCACACCCGCGCCCTGCACCTGTGGATCGGCTCCCAGATAGACCATGTAGTCGTGCGGTTCGGCGGGCGCGGATCCCGCGATGGCGGCATCCGCCTCGATGCCGCGCACGGTGGCCCCGGCGCCCATGGCCCACAGCAGTTGCGGGCCCGAAATGGCTTCGCGCCAGCGGGGACTGCGGTAACCGCCGGGAATCCACAGCAGTGCGCCGACGACCTTGCCGTCGATCAGCGCCACCGTGGCCCCCTCGGCGGGCAGATAGCGATGCTTGATGAGGACGCGAATCATGCCGGGCGCGCGTTTGCGGCGCACCGCGAGATCGGGGAAGACGTACTCCTCGATCGGATCGTCGGACTCGAAGGCCAGGGCGAGCACCCGGACCATGTCCTCGATGTCGGCTTCGGTGGCGCGGCGTACGACCGGATCACCCGACTGAACCAAAACAGTCCCTTACGTTTTCAGGTCCGTGAGCGCCCGACCACGCCGACGAACCGCCCAGTTTGAACCTTACCCAACGGTAACCACGTTCGTTACTGTCGAGTAGGCTACCGCTAAGTTATTGATCATGCGACCGATTCGCCTTGTGGCATAAAACGATTCACCGGGGGATGGTGCCGAGTTGAAACATGTTCTAAGGTTCGCGCGCGTGAAAGCGATATGGCTTCGTTGCATCCGGGTGACCGGGCATTCCCATAGAGTGGGAGCGTGGCCGCACTTCTCACCAAGGGGCAGACCGGTGAACTGGGCGTCGCGGACATCACCGTGACGGTGCACTTCAGCGCGGGGATCGACCTCTCCGCCCTGTTGCTCACCGATCGCGGCACGGTGCGCGGCGACACCGATCTGATCTTCTACAACCAGCCCTCCGGGCCCGGAATCCAATTGGTGCCCGGGCAGAACGCCGTCGCCGTGAGCCTGCGATCGGTGCCGCCCGGGGTGGCGCACATCCGGATCGTGATGACCCTCGACGATCGCGACGGGCGGCTCGGCGATCATCCGGCCCCGCACATCGCCATCGCCGACGAGCGGGGAAACCCGCTCTACGAGTACGTGATCGACGATCTGAGCAATGAGAACACGGTCGCGGCGGTGGATCTCGACCGCGGCGACGACGGCTGGTACGCCCGCGCCATCGGGTTCGGGCATCCCCGCGGCTTCGCCGCCCTGCTTGCCGATCACGGTGTGGCCGTGAGCAATTCGGCACAGCCGATGCGCCCGACCGCGCCCGCCATCGCGCCGGTGCTGAAGTCCGGAGACACCGTCGCGCTGCGGCGCCAGGGCACCGACCTGACCTTCGTGAAGATGGGGCTGGGCTGGGATCCGATCCAGGTGCAGCACAAATGGGGTTCGCGCCCGGCCGAGATCGATCTCGACGCCTCGGCCCTGGTCTACGCCGGGCAGGATCTCGTGGACGCCGCGTTCTTCGGGCAGCTGGTCACCAAGGACGGGGCCATCCGCCACTCCGGCGACAATCTCACCGGTGAGGGCAAGGGGGACGACGAGGTCATCACCGTCGACCTGACCCGGGTCGGTTCGCACGTCACCGCCATCGTCTTCGTCATCACCTCCTACGCGGGGCACACCTTCGAGCGGGTGCGTAATTCGTTCTGGCGTTTGATCGACGGCACCACCAATACCGAGCTCACCCGGTCGAATCTGAGCGCGGGCGGCGCGCACACCGGCATGGTGGTGGCGAAGGTGCATCGCGAGGACGGCGTCTGGAAGGTGCAGGCCCTGGGCCACCCGATCGAGGCGGGCCACCCCGTCGAGGCGGCCGCGCAGGTGATCCGGTTCCTCTGATCCGCGCCCGGGTCAGGACACGGTGATGAAGCGGCCCAGCTGCGGCACCGCCTCGCCGGGATGCTGGGCCTGGAAGCCCTCGCCGATCGCCTCCAGCCGCCACTCGCCGCCGGAGCGGAACACCTTCGCCATGGCCATCGCGGTGAACGCCATGCCGCCCGCCAGCGCGTAGCGCGCCAGCTCCGCGTGCGTGGTGTCGTCCACCAACCGGCAGTAGGCGTTGCTGACCTGCTCGAAGGTGTGGCCCTGGGAGGAGGTGACGATGAACAGCAGCGTATTGACCCGCTGCGGAACGCGGCTCAGATCCACCAGGATCTGCTCGTCGTCGTTCGCGCCGCCCCCGCCGACGAGATTGTCGCCCGAGTGCCGGATCGAACCGTCCTTGGAGGTCAGCTGCCCGTAGTAGGCGACATCCACCAGATGCCGGTCGGCGAACATGGCCACCCAGGCATCCAGGTCGATATTGGCCGCCCGCCGCCCGAACAGTCCGCTCTGCTTGGCCGGAGCCCAGCCCAGACCCATCAGGATCCGGGTCAACGCGACTCCGCCCTCCTTGCGCAGGGTGACGCGCTGGCCCTTGGATAGATTGACCGGCCGTCCCCGGGACAGCTCGCCCGCGGCCGGCGGTTGCGCGGGCGGGGCCGGAATGGGCTGGGGTGCACTGGAATACGGCGCAGTCGGCTGCGGCTGTGCCGGATACGGTTGCGGCGGCGCGGGATACGGCTGAGCCGGGGCGGGATACGGCGGCGGCTGGGTGGGGTACGGCGAGCTCGGCGTCACGTAGGTGGGCTCGACCGGTGGCGGGTAGGCCGCGGACGGGGGCGGGGGCGGCGGTGGCGCGGCCGGGGTGGGCGCGGGCCGCGGCGCGTCCTCGACCGTCACCCCGTGATCGGTGACCAGCGCGGCGAAGCCGCCCGCGTAGCCCTGCCCGACCGCGCGCACCTTCCAGGTCCCGAACCGCCGGTACAGCTCGACCGCGATCACGATCGATTCGCTCTGCAAGTCCTCGATCTTGTACTCGTACAGGGCATTTCCGCCCTGATCGGCCACCACCGCGACCGGCGGCGCGAGCTGCCCGAAGGTCGCGCCCGCCTGGTCGAGGGTGATCACCGCCCGGATCTGGGTGATCTCCGCGGGCACCTGCGCCAGCGACACCACCAGTTCGGCGGGCTGCCCGGACACCCCGTTGCGCAGCCGCACCCCCGGGCCCGAAGGCTGGTTGTAGAAAACGAAATCCGTGTCCGAGCGCACCTTGCCGTGCTCGGTCACCAGCAGCGCGGACAGCTCGGCCGCGGCGGCGACCCGCACCGAGACCACCACCTCCGCGGCGCTGACCGCCCCGTTCTGACCCTTGACCAGATTTGTGGACAAAGCCGATCCTCCCGCAGCGAAACGTCCCCCTGCCACTCTAGGAGCCCGGCCGCTCCTCAGCAGCCGAGCTGGTCGGCAAGATCCAGGAAATCCACGGCATTGATATCGAATTCGTCCGAAAACTCCGCATCGCCCAGGGCCGGATCCCCGTACTCCAGCGGCCGGGCCACGAACGCGGTGCGGAATCCGAGTGCGGCGGCGGCCCCACGCTGACCCAGGGCCCCTGCTCGGGCTGCTGTGAGGTCTCGGTGAAATAGGCTGCCCGCCACTTGTTCACGAAGCCGGACCAGTCGTGACCCGGCCCGCCCGCCGCGGCGGCCGCGGTCCGGATGGTCGAATGGAAATCGGTGGCCGTCCCCTGGACGTCGAACAGCAGTGCCTTGACGGCGGACTTCTCCACGCCCCGAGACCCTACCCGCCGGTAACGGAAACGGCCCGGCTCCCGGTGGGAGACGGGCCGTTTCGGTCGATCCGGATCAGTACTGCCGCAGCTGAACCGTGAAGCCGTCGAACCGAGCCGGGTCGGTCACCCACACGGTGACGCTGCCGCCCGGATGGCGGGCGGCCTCGCGCCAGAGCTCGGCGAAGGTGTAGTAGGAGTGCCAGCCGCCGTTGCGGTCCTGGAATTCGGGGGTGCTGGAGTACCAGGCGGGGTCCACGAATTGGTGCTGCGGGGTGGAGACCTGGTCGATCCAGTCGGGCACCGGCGTATTCGCCAGCACGACGGTTTCGGCGGGCGAGAGATCCACGCTGGCATAGCCCTCGGCGGGATTCGCGTTCACCTGGGCGGCCGAGGCCGGGCTCGCGCCCAGCGCCGCACCGACGACACCGAGCGCGAGAGTTCCTCCGACGGTCCAACGCCGCATTGTCATTTCGATCCTGCCTGTTCGGTAGAGCTTGAAGAGCGCCGGAAACAATACCGCCGGTATGGAAACACTCGAATCGGTGTGCGTATCGGTAACCCGCGGGCCGGAGTGAGCCATTTCTCATATTCCGCCGATTGTGAGCCGAATCAGGCTGGCCGATATGGAGACGGGTAAGGCCAGCCGGACAGCCATGGCAACCGCGTACGCGCGTGCCTATCACCAGCTTTCGGGCGAGCCGCGGATCTTCACCGATCCGCTGGCCGCGCGAATTCTGGGCGTGACGCCGGAACGGCTGGCCGAACTCGACACCGCCATGCTCGATCAGCCCGGCGGGCAGGATCCGCGTCGGCGCGGACGGCGGTACTTCCTGGCCGGTCGAGCCCGGTTCGCCGAGGAGATCGTGGCCCGCGCCGTGGCGGCGGGCACCGGGCAGGTCGTCATTCTCGGGGCCGGTCTCGACACCTTCGGCTACCGAAATCCGTATGCCGGAGTTCAGGTTTTCGAGGTCGATCATCCCGATACGCAGCGCTGGAAGCTCGAGTTGCTCGCCGATTCGGGAATCGAGATTCCGGATTCGGTCACCTTCGCGCCCGTCGATTTCGAAACCGGCACCCTGGCCGCGGGTCTGGCGGCCGCCGGATTCCGCCGCGACGAACCGGCCGTATTCGTCTGGTTGGGCGTGGTCATGTACCTGACCCGCGACGCCGTCGAGGAAACCCTCCGATTCATTGCCGGCCAGGCCCGGCCGGTCCAGGTGGTGGCAGACTATCTGAGCCCCGGAACCAATTCCGCCGAGCGCGAGGCCCTGCGCCTGCGCGCCGAGCGCATCGCCAAAATCAACGAGCCCTTCCGCACCTATTTCGAACCGGCCGAGTTCGAGGACCTGCTGCGCTCACTCGGCTTCGACACCGTCGACCACCGCACCCTGTCCCAGCTGATCGACGAATACCTCGGAACCCCTATCCCGAACCTGGCCTCGGGCGGCGGCTCGGCCCGCATCCTGGCCGCGCGGCGTGCGCTCGACGAAGCTGAACGCCTCTAGTAC
>NZ_BJWY01000110.1 GCF_007990715.1 Nocardia seriolae NBRC 15557
GTTGTCGGCGTTGGGATACGCGCGCGGCGTGATTGTGATGCGTGAGGCCGTGTAACCCGGGGGAAGACTACTCGGGTGCATCATCGGCGACCGGATTGCTCGCGAAGGCTTGTACCGCACGTGTGGTTGCGTCGTCTGCCCTGCCGGACCGGGGCTGACGCCGAGCCGGGTGCCGTATCCCGCCGATCCCGGCCCAGGGACTGCACGCATCACCTTCTCGGGACAACCCCACAAGGTTCTTGCTGCATGACGCCGGGATGCCGTGGCTGATCTCGCGGTGTGGGGGCTGGGGCTGCTCGCTGCGCTCGCAACCCAGCCCCCCTCTCCCTCATCCAGGCATCCTTGTCTTTTCTTCTTTTGGCTCTTCTTCCTTTGTCTCTTGTTTTCGGCTCTTACCCGTCGAGTCGGTGCTCTTCGATATCGACCGACAAAGGGTTTCCATTGAGTTCGAGGAAGAGATGGCGGTCGGTTACGGACAGTGTTAGTTCGTTGCGTCGATCGAATAATGCTGCGCCCGCATCGATGAACTGGCGATCGAACGAGTAGACCGGAATGGTCTCCGCGCGGTGAATGCGCTTGGCGGGTAGGGCGGCGAGGACCTTTGCGGGGTCGCGGTGGGTGTAGATGGCGACGCGGTCGGCTAATTTGCTGGCGCGGTGGATGCGGTCGGCGTCAGGAGCGCCGACGTCGATCCAGGTGGTGAGGCGGCCGGTCAGGTCGCGGATCAGGACCGGGGGCTGGTCGGTGGAGGAGACGCCGCCGTCGCTGAAGGTGATGCCCTCTTCGTACTCCAGGCAGTAGGCGAGGATGCGGGTGAGCATGTATTCGGCGGTCTCGGAAGGATGCCGCGCGACCCGGAGCTCGAGTTCCTCGTAGACATTGCGGTCCACATCCGCCAGATGGACGGTGACGGTGTGGACGGTCGAGTTCAGGGCCATAAGACAGGGAGCCTATCGGGGTGAGTAGGGCACACTGGCAGGCACTATGCCCACCATCCGCCGCCCGGCATCCGCGATCCTGGTCGCCGTCATACTCGTGGCCGCGGCCGCTTGCGCCCGTAAGCCCGCCGCGCCGGACGACCAGCCGAGCTATTCGGGCCCTGCCGGACAACTGATCACGGTGATCGCGGATTCACCCGCCGCGACGACCGCCACCCTGACCGCCTGGAACCGCAACGGTGCACACTGGATTCGAACGATCGGCCCCCTCCGAGCAGATGTCGGAGCGCAGGGCATAGGCCCCACCAGTGAGACGGCAACCCGTTCCCCCGCCGGAATCTGGCCGCTCACAGAGGCATTCGGCATAGCCGCCGACAACGGCACCAGACTCCCGTATCGTCGGGTGACCACCGAGGACTGGTGGGTCTCCGACACCGCCTCGAAGTACTACAACACCCACTTCACCTGCGCCCCCGGCAGCTGCCCGTTCGACGAATCCGCCGGAGAGGACCTGGGTTCGGCCGGTCCCGCCTACGACCACGCCGTAGTCATCGACTACAACCGCACCCCCGTGGTCGCGGGCGCGGGTTCGGCCTACTTCCTGCACGTCGGCAACGGCACCCCGACCGCAGGCTGCGTCGCGCTTCCGAGCGGCGATCTGGACGAGGTCATGCGCTGGCTCGATCCGACCCGCGGCCCGGTGATGGAGCTTGCCGTGCGGGACCATTCGCACTGAGCCGTTGAAACCGAATCAGCCTGCGGCGGCGATGTTTCGGTGACCGCGTGAGCCGTATAGTTCGCGCGCCGTGGTCGGTGTCACCGTCTCGGTGTGGGTCGGGGCTTCGGCCTTCAGATGCTGTTCGAGGATCTGCCCCGCCATCGGCGCGATGAGCGGGGCGGCCATGATCAGGCCCGCCTTGTTGAACAGGGTGAACAGCCAAACCAGAATGCGGGCAACGGGTTTCACAAGGAAGTCGACGATGGCGGGCCGGTCGTAGCCGCCGAGCTTGCGCATCCACCTGGGCAGGGTCGCGATGGAGGCGAAGGAGAGCAGTCGCGCGCCGAGGGCGTAGGTCCAGCCCGCCCCGTTGCCCGGCGAGGTGAACAGCATCTGCCGCATGCCTTCCTGGGCGCGCTCCGAAGTGCACAGGCGCGCACGGACATTCGCGTAGTACTCGCGGATGCCCTCGCGGGTGACCGGCACGTCCTCGGGCTTGCAGGTCTGCAACTCCGCCGCGATCCGGCACTCCTGCCAGTACCGGGCTTCTTCCTCGGGAGTCAGTCCCGGCCCGAACATCTCGTACGCCTTGAGCACCGACTGCCAGCCGGTGATGTGGATCCAGAGCTGGGTCTCGGGCGAGTTCGGGCTGTAGCGCTGCCCGGTGATCGGCTCGATGCCGGTGCTCTTGGCGTGTACCGACATCAGGTGCTCGGAGGCCTGGATGGCCGTGCGGGAGTCGCCGATCGCCACGATCAGGAAGTAGGCGAAGGTGGCGTCGAGCCGCCCGCGCGGGTCGGCGTAGATCTTGCCGGTGTCGGCGACCGATGCGGTCAGGAACGGGTCGAAGAACTCGAGGGTGACCGCGCGCTGGAAGCCGATCACCGCGGTGGGCGAGGTCCAGACCTTCCAGCTCGGCGAATCCGGGCCGAAGAAGCCGTAGTCCTCGCGGCGGAGAGTGGTCGGATCGAAGGTCACTTGGGGCTCCTCTGAAGGCTCGATCCCATGCAATATGACGCCACCGTAGCAATTGCTGGCGTCGAATACAACGGGCGCGTAGCTTTAGTTGCGGCAATGTCGTGACCTCGGGAACCGGGATGACAGAATGGGGCCGGTGAAGGTGGAGCGGCAGTGAGCGAACCCACGGCAGACCGTCCGCGGCGGCGCTATGCGCCGCGCCTGCCCCCGGAAGAGCGGCGCGCCCAACTGCTCGATGCCGCCTTCGCGGTGCTCGAGAAGGCCGAACTCCACGAGCTGAGCATGGAGGCCGTGGCCGCCGAGGCGGGCGTCGGCAAACCGGTGCTGTACACCGTCTTCAAGACCCGCGCCGAGCTGGTCGTCGCCCTGCTGGAACGCGAGCGCGAACGCGCCCTCGACCAGGTCGCCGAAACCCTGCCCACCGACCTGCTGGGCGCGGATCCGGTCGTCGTCGCATCCGCCACCGTCGGCGCGTTCGTCGATGTGGCGCTGAGCAATCCGACCCGCTGGCGGCTGCTGCTGGCGGGTCCGGGCAATGCTCCCGACGAATACCGCGAGGCCATCCGCAGCTCCCGGGCGGGCATCTTCGATCAGGCCGAGGCCCTGGTCCGGATGGGTCTGGTCGCCGATCCGCGCTGGGCCGCAATGGATTCCGGCCTGCTGACCAACTCCCTGCTGACCATCGCCGAAATGCTCGGCCGCCTGGCGGTCAGCGACCCGGAGGTCTACCCGCGCGAGCGCATCGAGGGCTTCGCGCAGGCCGTCGTCCACCTGCTCGTCGGCGGTGCGATCCCGGAGTGAGGTTCCGTGCCCCTTCTCCAGCAGTTGCCGGGCGACCCGCGCGCCCATGAGCGTCGAGATCCCCGCCGGGGTCTGCGGGTCGTAGCCGGTCAGCTCGGCGATGCGGGTGAGCCGGTAGGTGATGGTGTTGCGGTGCACGGAAAGCTCACGCGCCGTGCCGTTCTGGTTGAAGTCCTGGAGGATGAACACCTCCAGGGTCTCGCCCAGTACCGGCTGCGAGTCGAGGGGATCCAGCACCCGCACCAGATTCGCGGCCGCGCTCGAGGTGGCGATGGCGTACTCGAACACCATGTCCTCGCGGCGGCAGATCATCCCCGCCCGGCGCAGTGACCGCCCGCTCTCGGCCAGCACCCGCGCCTCGGCAAACGCGGCGGGCAGTAGATCTCGGGTCGCGGCAGCCGAAACACCCACCCACAGTGCGGGTTTCGTGCTGCGCGTCTTCGGCTGGAGGATCTCGGCGAGACGGTCGATGGCGGCGGACTCGTCGCCGGCCGAGCGCAGCGGCAGCAGCGTCGTCCAGCCGCCGCTGTCGCGGTAGAGGAAGCCGCCGGTGATCCCGGCCAGCCGCCGCCGCAGCGCGGTGAGGATGCCCGGCGGCGCGTCGCCGAGTCGGATCACCGCCACCACATAGGCGTCGACGATGGTGACCGCCGCGTCCTCGGCCCACTCGTATGGATCGCCGCCGGTGAGCAGCGCTTCGGCGATGGCCCGATGCTGTTCGATGCGGTCGTAGCGGGACTGCCGCACATCGTCGACGCAGGCGTCGGCGATCCGGCCGGTCATCAGCGCCACGTACTGGGCCAGCCGGAACGCGGCATCGGCCGCGGTGACCGATTCCGCGGCGGTGGGCGTCCCGACCACCTGATTCCACACGAAACCGAGCCCCACCCGGTAGTTGGTGAGTGCCTCGGCCAGCGGCATCCCGTCGCGCACCAGCGAAACCGCCCGCGCCACCAGCGGTTCGGTATCGGTCTCGCCGGGTTCGTCCCCGGTGCGCAGGAATCGGAAGAACAGCTCGATATTGAGCTGGGCGGCGGGCAGGAAATCGGCGTCCATCATCGACGCGGGCAGTACGTCATACGGTGGCGCGCCGACCTCGAAATCAGCGATCAGCGCCGCCGCCCGGTCCTGCCAGGCATCGATGAA
Source organism: Nocardia seriolae NBRC 15557 (assembly GCF_007990715.1). Lineage (GTDB taxonomy): Bacteria > Actinomycetota > Actinomycetes > Mycobacteriales > Mycobacteriaceae > Nocardia > Nocardia seriolae. The sequence goes on from NZ_BJWY01000110.1 coordinate 4,582, forward strand.
TTTGCCGGTCTCCACGATGAGACCTCCCGTCGTAGCAGTCAGGGAGTGACGATAGCGGTCGTCGTGCGCCAGACGGCCGTCGCTCGGCGCGACCTCGGCTTCCGGGGCGGAAAGTGACCCTTGCCACACCCTGGTACACGCGCGTACCGTGCTGGTGGTACGCAGAAGTACCAGGCTGGGAGATGGCGCATGACCACAGTGACACTGCCCGACGGACCGACCACGCCCGCCTTCCTGCAGGCCGTCGAGATCCTGGCCGGACGCACCCGCGCCTGGCGTCGCCTGCACGCGCGCTACGGGTCGGCGTTCATGGTCAAGATGCCGCGCTTCGGGCCCACCCTGGTGCTCTCCGACCCGGCCGAGGTGAAGGCACTGTTCACCACCCACACCGATCTGGTCGACAATATCGACGCCAATCTGGGCCAATTCCTGGGCCCCGGTTCGCTTTTCGCGCTGCGCGGGGAGGAGCATCGCAAGGAGCGCAAGCTGCTCACCCCGCCGTTCCACGGGCGGCGGCTGGCGGTCTACGAATCGCTGATCGAGGAGGAGGCCGTGCGCGAGATGGCCACCTGGCCGTCGGGGCGCGAGTTCGCGACCATGGACTCGATGATGCGGATCACGCTGAACGTGATCCTGCGCGCGGTCTTCGGGGCCGAGGGCGCGGAATTCGACCAATTGCGGGAACTGCTACCGAAATTGGTGCTGGTCGGCTCCGCGCTGGCCGCGCTTCCCATCCCGCGCGGGCTGTTCGGGCGCTTCGGCCCCTGGGCGCGATTCGCCGCGTACCGCGCCGAATACGACCGCATCGTGCAGCGCCTGATCCAGCGCGCGGCCGCGGAACCGGACCTGAGCGAGCGCGACGACATCCTGGCCATGCTGCTGCAGGCCCGCTACGACGACGGTTCGGCCATGACGCACAACGAGATCGCCGACGAACTGCTCACCCTGCTCACCGCCGGGCACGAGACCACCGCCACCTCGCTGTCGTGGACCATCGAACGCCTGCGCCACCACCCGCACATTCTCGAGCGCCTGGTCGCCGAGGCCGACGCGGGCGGGTCCGAACTGCGCGAGGCGGTTCTGCTCGAGACCCAGCGGGTGCGCCCGGTCATCGACGCCACCGCCCGCAAGGTGCGCGCGGAATCGCTGCAACTGGGCCGCTGGACCCTGCCGCGCGGGCAGGGCGTGATGGTCAGCATCCGGTTGATGCACGAGAACCCCGAATTGTTCACCAAACCACGGGATTTCGATCCGGATCGATTCCTCGGCAAGCGGCCCGGCACTTTCAGCTGGATCCCCTTCGGCGGCGGCGCGCGGCGCTGCATCGGGGCGGCGTTCGCGACCATGGAGATGAATGTGGTCTTGCGCGTTCTGCTGCGGGATTTCACCCTGGAAACCACCGACGCCCCGGACGAGCGTGCCCACTTCCGCGGTGTCGCACTGGTTCCCGCGAAGAAGGGGCGAGCCGTCGTCTACCGGCGACCGCCCCGGCCCGCGGTGAGCGAGACCGCAGCGCACAGCGAACAGGTGACGGCATGAGCGAGCAGACGGCCGAGGTCGGCCGGGGCATCAACCTGACCTACGAGCGTCGCGGCGCGGGCGTGCCGCTGCTGCTGATCGCCGGGCTCGGGCAGCAGAAGCACGAATGGCACGACGGCCTGGTGACGCTGCTGGCCGACCGCGGTTACGACGTGGTGCGCTTCGACAATCGTGATGTCGGCACCTCCACGCACGGGCGTTTCCGGCCGCCGGGCCCGGCCGCCATGCTCCGCAAGCGCTGGGACCCACGGCAATACGATCTCGGCGACATGGCCCTGGACACCCTCGGGCTGCTCGAAGAACTGGGCTGGAATTCCGCGCACCTGGTCGGCATGTCGATGGGCGGCATGATCGGTCAGTCCGTCGCGGCTCGCTACCCGGCCCGGGTGTCGTCGCTGACCTCGATCTTCTCCACCACCGGCGCGGCACGGGTGGGACGGCCCGCGCTGTCCACCTGGGCGCGTATGTTCCGCAAGCCCGCGCGCACCCGCGAGGAGCACACCGACGCCGCGGTCCTGATGTACCGGCACATCGGTTCGGCCGGATACCCGTTGGACGAGAACCTGATTCGCACCATCGCCGGGACCACCTGGGATCGCGATCCGCACCCGGCCGCCGGGGTCGGGCGGCAGCTCGCGGGCATTCTCAAATCGGGGGACCGGACCCCGGAGGTACGCACCATCACCGCGCCGACCCTGGTGCTGCACGGTGACCAGGACCGCATGGTGAACCCGACCGGCGGCGTCGTCACCGCCGCGGCCGTCCCCGGCGCGCGCCTGCACACCCTGCCCGGCATGGGCCACGACCTGCCCGAGCCGCTGTGGCCCACCCTCGCCGACCTCATCGACACCCATATCCGCACCGCCGAATCCAGGAGTTCCGATGCCCCGAACATCTAGGCCCCTGTCCGGGCACCCGGTCATGATCACCGGCGCGGCCTCCGGAATCGGCCGGGGACTGGCCCAATTGCTCTCGCGCCGTGGCTCACCCGTGGCCATCGCCGATATCGACGCCGAGGGCCTGAAGCAGACGGCCGCGTCGATGAGCGGGCCGGTGCTGACCCGGGTGCTGGATGTGAGCGACGCCGCCGATCAGCTCGCCTTCGCAGAGGAGGTGCGGGCCTGGCTGACCGCGCCGCTGGCGGCGGTGTTCAACAATGCCGGTGTCGCGGTCTCGTCCTCGGTGATCGACGCCGTGCCCGAGGATGACGAATGGCTGCGGCGGATCAACTTCGACGGCGTCGTGAACGGGACCCGCGCCTTCCTGCCGATCCTGGTCGAGCAGGACAGCGGCGTGATCGTCAATACCTCCAGCGTATTCGGGCTGGTCGGGATGCCGAACCAGAGTGCCTACTGCGCGGCCAAATTCGCGGTGCGCGGGTTCACCGACTCGCTGCGGCAGGAACTGCGGGGCACCGGAGTTTCCGCGGTGACCGTGCATCCGGGCGGCATCAAGACCAATATCGCCCGCAACGGGCGCGTCAAGAAGGACCCGGAGGGTCTGGGCCGCACCCACGAGCAGATGGCCGCCGAATTCGAGGCCATGGCCATGACCACGCCGGAGAAGGCCGCCGAAATCATCTGCGGCGGAGTCGAACGCGGCAAGGCGCGCATTCTGGTCGGGCCCGACGCGTATCTGTTCGACACCCTGGCGCGGGTGACGCCGACCCACTATTTCGATGTGCTGGCGGTCGTGATGGGCGCGCTGCGCGGCCGGGCCGCGAAGGGAGCGAGACGATGACCGAACACGTGGACGTGCTGATCGTCGGGGCCGGACTGTCCGGAATCGGTGCGGCACACCATCTTCAGGATGCCTTCCCGAATCGTAGCTACGCCATTCTCGAGGCGCGGGAGGCGATGGGCGGCACCTGGGATCTGTTCCGGTATCCGGGGGTGCGGTCGGACTCGGACATGCACACCCTCGGGTACCGGTTCCGGCCGTGGGTGGCCGCCGAAGCCATCGCCGATGGGCCCGCCATTCTCGACTACATCCGCGCCACCGCCGCCGAGGCCGGGATCGACAAGCGAATCCGATACGGGCACAAAGTGACCGGTGCGTCCTGGTCATCGGAGGAAGCGCGCTGGACGGTGGGATTCGAGCACGATGGGATCCCCTCCACCATCACCTGCGATTTCCTCTACCTGTGCAGCGGCTACTACCGCTACGACGAGGGCTACACCCCCGAGTTCGCCGGAATCGAGGATTTCGCAGGACAACTCGTGCACCCGCAGCACTGGCCCGCCGAACTCGATTACGCCGGAAAGCGTGTCGTGGTGATCGGCAGCGGCGCGACCGCGGTCACCCTGGTCCCGGCCATGGCGCGGACCGCCGGGCACGTGATCATGCTGCAACGCTCGCCCACCTACATCCTGTCCGTCCCGACCGTGGACGGCATCGCCACCAAACTGCGCGAGAAGCTCGGTGACCGCCGCGCGTACACCATCACCCGCTGGAAGAACGTGGCGGTCAGCACGCTCATCTATCAGCTGAGCCAGCGCCGGCCGCAGATGATGCGCAAGTTCTTCCGCAATCTGGCCGTCAAGCAGCTGCCCGACGGCTACGACGTGGACACGCATTTCAAGCCCACCTACAACCCGTGGGATCAACGGCTGTGCCTGGTGCCGGACGGGGATCTGTTCCGGGCCATCCGTGACGGCAAGGCGTCGGTGGTCACCGACCGCATCGCCCGATTCACCGCCGACGGCATCGAACTCGAATCGGGTGCGCACCTGCCCGCCGACATCGTGGTGACCGCCACCGGCCTGGACCTGCTGGCCCTGGGCGGCATCGCGCTCACCGTCGACGGCCGCGAGATCGCGCCGCCCGACACCATCGCCTACAAGGGCATGATGCTGGGCGGCGTCCCCAATTTCGCGTTCACCATCGGCTACACCAATGCCTCCTGGACCCTCAAGGCCGACCTGGTCGCCGAATTCGTCTGCCGGATGTTGCGGCACATGGACATTCACGGCTACACGCAGGCCACGCCGTGGCCGGATCCGAGCGTGACCACCGCGCCGCTGCTCGACTTCCAGGCGGGGTACGTGCTGCGGGCCATCGACCGGTTCCCCAAGGCGGGCTCGCGGGCGCCCTGGCGGCTCGGCATGAACTACGCCCAGGACGTGATCACCTTGCGGCACGGCAAGATCGAGGACGGCACCATCCGCTTCGGCCGCCGCCCGGCCCGGCCCGCGACGGTGTCCAGCGATCCGGAACAGGTGACCGCCTGAGCGGGCTCCGACACGCCGCGGCGGGAATTCCGACACGCCGCGGCGTTGCCCGAGATCGGAGAAACTACGCTGATGCTCGTGACCCGTGCTGACCCGACCGTGACGGCCGAGCCCGCCGCCGGTGGGCCCGCCGCCGACTCCGTGTACCGGCGGCGGCTGCTGGACGCCATGGCCGAAGCGGTTCGCGAGCGCGGCTACCAGGACACCACCGTGGCCGACGTGGTGCGCCTGGCCCGCACCTCGCGGCGCACCTTCTACGAGCACTTCGCCGACAAGCAGGACTGTTTCGTCGCCCTGCTCACCGAACGCAACAACGACACCGTGCGCAAGATCTACGCGGCGGTGGACCCGACCGCGGCCTGGGACACCCAGGTGAACCAGGCCATCGTGGCGTGGATCGAGGACGCGCGCGCCGACACCTCGATCACCCTGGCCTGGATCCGGGACACCCCGGCGCTGGGGGAGCGGGCCCGGCAGCTGCACCGCGAGGCGGCCGACGCGTTCATCGCGCTGATCCAGAACCTCACCGCCACACCGGAGTTCCAGTCCGCCGGACTGCATCCGCCCAACCGGCAGATGGCGACCATCCTGTTCGGCGGCTACCGGGAACTCATCGCCTCCACCGTGGAGGCCGGGCGCGACGTCACCGAGATCATCGGCGTGGCAGTCGAAACCGCGCTCGCGCTGATCGGGCCCCGGCCCGTAGTCTGATCAGCCTGCGGCCCGGGGCCGGGCGCGGAAGTGGGCGCGTTCGCCCTGTTTGCCGAAGAGGCTGAGGAATTCGACCGGCTGGTCGTCGGCCGAGCCGAACCAGTGCGGCTCCCGCGTATCGAATTCGGCGGCCTCGCCCGGCTCCAGGATCAGATCGTGCGAGCCGAGGACGAAGCGCAGCCGCCCGCTGAGCACGTAGAGCCACTCGTAACCCTCGTGGGTCTGCGGATTCGGTTCGGTGCGACCGGATTTCGGGCCCATGATGATCTTGAAGGCTTGAATTCCGCCGACGCGCCGGGTCAGCGGCAGCATCTGCATGCCGCCCCGATTGATCGGGCGCATGTGGACGCGCGGATCGCCGGTCGGAGGCGCGTCCACCAGCTCGTCGAGGGTGACATTGTGCGCGCGGGCCAGCGGGAGCAGCTGCTCCAGCGTCGGGCGGCGGGCGCCGGATTCGAGCCGGGACAGCGTGCTGACCGAGATACCGGTCTCGGCCGACAGCTCGGCTAGCGTGGTCTCGCGCTGTCTGCGCAGCTCACGTAGCCGTGGGCCCACTCCTTCCAGGGCTTGGTCGATGTCCTGGCTCATGATTCGAGTTTGCCATATCGGCAAAGGAGGTTGCCGGTTCGGCGGACCCGCCCGCATGGTCGATTCCAGGAGGTGGTTATCGATGACCGATGAGCTGAACAGCAGCTATGACGTGGTGGTGGTCGGCGGCGGTGCCGCGGGACTGAACGGAGGACTGATGCTTGCCCGGGCCCGGCGCTCGGTCGTGGTGGTCGACGCGGGCAGCCCGCGCAATGCCCCCGCCGAGGGGGTGCACGGGTTGTTCGCGCGGGAAGGGGTGCCCCCGGCGGAACTGGTGGCGCGCGGGCGGACGGAGGTCCGGCAGTACGGCGGCGCGGTGGTCTCCGGCGAAGTGAGCGGAATCGCGAGGGACGGTGACGAATTCGTCGTGACGCTGTCCGACGGCCGCTCGACCCGGGCCCGTCGACTGCTCGTGACTTCCGGTCTGGTGGACGAACTTCCGGATATTCCGGGCCTGCGTGAGCGCTGGGGCCGCGATGTCGTGCACTGCCCGTACTGCCACGGCTGGGAGGTGCGGGACCGCCCGATCGGCGTGCTGGGGCTGGGGCCCATGGGAATTCACCTGGCGCTGCTGTTCCGGCAGTGGAGCAGCGATGTCGTGTACTTCGCCCACACCGGCACGCCGCCGACCGAGCCGGAGTCGGAACAGCTGGCGGCGCGCGGAATTCGCGTCGTGACCGGTGCGATCGACGCCGTCGAGGTGTCCGATGACCGGATCGCCGGTGTCCGGTTGGCCGACGGCACGACCGTCGCCCGCGAGATCCTCGCCGCCCCGAGCCGCACGGTCGCGCGGGCGGGGTTCCTCGCCGATCTGGGCCTGCGTCCCACCGAACATCCCAGCGGCGTAGGCGAATACCTTCCCGCCGACCCCGTCGGCCGCACCGAGACAGCGGGCGTGTGGGCGGCGGGCAATGTGACCGATGTATCCGCCCAGGTCGGTGCCGCGGCCGCCGCCGGTGCCATGGCCGGCGCCCAGATCAACGCCGATCTGGTGGCCGAGGACACCCGCCGCGCCGTCGACGAGTACCGCGCCCTGACCCGGGTGTGAGCTAGCCCTGCGCGGTGAAGATCGCCGGGAGCGCACCGAAACGCAGTGCCGCCGCGAGATTGTCGGCCGCGTCCTTGGTGAAGTTCCCGACGATCTGGCTCTGGTTCCCGGTGATCGCGCTCTGGATCACCGGGGCCGACACCACCTGCGAGTCGACGGTGAAGGCGAACTGCTTACCGATATTGGCCGCCGAGAACTGACCGAACTGCCGGGCCCCGGTATCGCTGAAGGTCACGTTCACGCCGTAGCGGGCGGTGCGGGTGTCCATGGCGCCCTTGGCATCCGCGATCTCCCGCCCGTCCACCACGGCCGGACCCAGCAGGTAGACGGTGTCACCGGTATTGGCGCAGGTCACCAGCGGTGCGGTGGCGTCATCGCCGCCGCGCAGCGGATCCGGTTGCCGACAGTCGATTCCGGCGATCGCGGTCGCCTGCACCGCGGGATCGCCGCTCTGCCTGGCGTCGCGGCCCGGCACGGACCTGGCCCCCGTCCCCGGAAAAGGCTTGCTGGACAGGACCGGCCGCAGCGACACCCGCCCGGTCTTCGCCAGCATCCGCGCCGCCGTGCCGTCGTCCCCGGCGACGGTGATCGTCATCATCTCCCCGTCGACCTTGACGGTGGTCTGCCCGAGCCCCAGCCCCTCGGCCCGCTTCTCCACCACCTGCCGCGCCTGATCCATGGTCGCCGCCGACGGAATCGCCCCGTCCGGGTTGCGCGCGGAAAACGCCACCGCCGTCCCGGCCTTGTTATTCCCGCCGCATCCGGCCACACCGGCAACGATCACCAAACCGACGACCGCCGCCCGCATTACGCGACCGGCCGACTTCGACAACCTCATCCGTGACCCTTCGTGGCGAGTGACTCCGCGATGATAATCACGGCAGCGGGGAGATTCGCGCGCGATGGCGTCGCCGCAGGTCGCGGTTGCGGCTCAGCTCGCGAGGGATTCCGGGGGCTGGGCGAGGGCGGGGAAGCGGCGGTGCAGGCGGTCGAGCTGGCGGCGGACCGCTTCGAGGTCGGCGCGCAGGCGGCTCAGGGCCTCGGGGCGGGTGGTGTATTCGCGCTCGCGGGTGAGCATGGCGGCGTGACCGCGGAGTTCCTTTGCCAGGACACGAGCTTGGGCGAGTTCGGGGTCTTCGGGCATGTGGCACTCGCTTTCACGGGCTCGGGTGCGCGAAGTATGTCACGTTTCGTCCACTTCGGCGTCACCCGGTATTCAGCGAGCGGTCGAGTGGATCACGCGTCGGGGGTGCCGAGCAGGCGGTCGAGACCGCCGATGAGGAAGACGACCTGGTCCTCGTAGAGGGCGATCAGGTACTCGGCCGGGGGAGCGGCGGGGCCTGGATGCCATTCGTCGGCGCGGGCCAGGGCCTGCAGGAATCCCATGAGGGCAATGGCCCAGCGGGCTTCCAGGCGGGCCGGGTCGGAGTGCGGGAAGGCGCGGCGGAGTTGGGCGTGCAGGTGGTCGGGGAGATCGGCCTCGGCGGCGGTGAGGGCGGGGTGGGCGTGCAGGGAGAGCTGGGTCACGATCTTGATCCAGCGCAGGCCGCGGGTTCGGTGCCGTAGCAGCAGGTCTCGGTAGGGTTCGGTGACGGCGCGGACCAGAGCTGCTGCGGTGGGCGGGGTCTCGGCGGCTGCCAGGGCGTCGGTATTGGCGCGAATACGGTCGCGCACGGCCGCACCCAGATCTAGCAGGACCGCGGCGATCAGATCGTCTTTGGTGCCGAAGTGGTAGTTGACCGAGGCCGCACCGAGCCCGGCCGCGGCGTTCACCGCGCGCACCGAGACCGCGTCCACGCCGTGCGCGGCGAACAGCCGCTCGGCGGTCTTGACCAGCCGGGCTCGGGTTGCATTGCCCTGGCGGTTTTGTGCAGAGCCCTGTCGGTTTTGTGCAGAGCCCTGGCGGTTCTGCATGGGATCGGTCACCTCACGAGCTTGGCATACCGCCGGTTTCGTTCCTCCCGCTCACCGGGACAGGCAAACTTCTGGATCAACTGATCCAGTTTTACTCGGTGGACCGCACCGGGCGACGACGTCCGGCGCACTGGGTAAGGAGATCCACCGTGTGGACCGCTGAATCGCTGAAATTCGGAGCCTTCCTGGCCCCCTACCACCCCCTCGACGCCGATCCGGCACTACAGCTGCGCCGCGACATCGACCTCATGGAACACCTCGACCACCTCGGCTTCGACGAGGCCTGGATGGGCGAACACCACTCGACCGGGGCCGAGATCGTCCCCGCGCCCGACGTTTTCATCGCCGCGGCCGCCGAGCGCACCGAACGGCTGCGCTTCGGCACCGGTGTGACGTCACTGCCGTACCACCACCCGCTGGTCACCGTCGACCGCATCACCCAGCTGGATCTGCAGACCCGCGGCCGCCTGATCTTCGGCACCGGCCCCGGCAAGATTCCCCTCGACGCGCACATGATGGGCATCGATCCATCCGATCAGCGCCGCCGGCAGGGTGAAGCCCTGGAAGCGATACTGGCCCTGCTGCGCGGCGAGGTCGTGAACATGAGCACCGACTGGTTCACCCTGCGCGACGCCCGCGCCCAGCTGCCGACCTACGATCCGGCGGGCATCGAGGTCGCCACCGCCTCGACCATCTCGCCCAACGGCTCGGTGCTGGCGGGCACGCACGGTCTGTCGCTGCTGTCGCTGGCGGCCAGTTCACCCATGGGATTCGAAGTGCTGGAACGCAATTGGGGCGTATACGAGAAGGTGTGCGCCGAGCACGGCCACACCGCCGACCGGGCCCGCTGGCGACTGGTCAACCCGATCTTCCTGGCCGAGACGCGGGCCGAGGCCGAGCGGGCGGTGAGCCGCCGCATCGGATCCATGGCCGCCTACGTGAACCGCCAGATCGGCCAGACCCCCGCGTGGGCGGACACGCCGAACGGGATCATCGACCAGTGGCGCAATGACACCCTCGGCGAATTCGGGCAGGCCGTCATCGGCACGCCCGACGAGGCGATCGCCCGCATCGAGGCCCTCATCGAGAAGACCGGCGGCTTCGGCACCATGCTGATCCTGCACGTGGACATGGCGAGCTGGGAGGACACCAAGCGCAGCTACGCACTGTTCGCCTCGGAGGTGATTCCCCATTTCAAGAACCGCAACCGCCGCCGCGAAGCCAGCCTCCGGTACGCCGCCGACAACCGAGACCTGCTGATCGGACAGCTGGTCACCGCGATCACCAAGGCGCACACCGACTACTACGGCACCACCCCCACCGCAGGCGCGTGATCCCCTGAGCTGCCACGCGAGTGGCACACCGCTGCGGGGATTTGTCCGAATCGCCCGCGCTGGTGTGCCACTCGACGACCGGTGGTGAGGAAGGACTCAGGGGCGGGGTTCGGGGGAATCGGGAAAGTACGGGTTAGGCTGGCGAAATGTCGGCTAACAATCCAGGTGGCGGGGGTGGGGTGGCTCGCGAGGCACGGGTGATCGCCCTGTGCAATCAGAAGGGCGGGGTCGGGAAGACCACCTCTACGGTCAATCTGGGTGCTGCGCTTGCGGAGTACGGACTGCGGGTGTTGCGGGTGGATCTCGATCCGCAGGGGGCGTTGTCGGCGGCGCTGGGGGTGGCGCACCACAATTTGGAACTGACCGTTTATGACCTGCTCAGCCGCAACGCACCGGCTATCGATGATGTGCTGATCAAGACCGGGGTCGACAATCTGCATCTGCTGCCGAGCAATATCGATCTGTCGGCGGCGGAGATCCAGCTCGTCAACGAGGTGGGGCGGGAGCATTCGCTGCGGCGGGTGCTGGATCCGATCCGGGATCGCTACGACTACATCCTGATCGACTGCCAGCCCTCGCTGAGTTTGCTGACCGTGAACGCCCTCGCGTGCGCGGACGGGGTGATCATTCCCATGGAGTGCGAGTAATTCTCGCTGCGCGGGCTGGCCTTGCTCAACGACACCATGGAGAAGGTGCGGGAGCGGTTGAATCCGGGGCTCGAGCTATCGGGGATCGTGGTGACCATGTTCGATCCGCGGCTGCTGCACTCGCGGCAGGTGCGGGATCGGGTGGCCGAATCCTTCGGTGATCAGCTCTACAAGACGGTGATCTCGCGGACCGTGCGTTTCCCGGACTCCACCATCGTCGGGGAACCGCTGACCAAATGGGATCCGAAATCCCGTGGCGCCGAGCAGTATCGGGAGCTGGCGCAGGAATTCCTGGGGCGGTCGGGGCAGGCCGGGAGTCAGTTGATGATGTCGTCGATGCAGTAGCCCTGGGCTGCCGCGCGCAGGGTGAAGGTGCGGACCGCGGTGACATTGGATGAATTCGTCACCGGGACGGTCACTTCCGCGCCGGTGTCGCCGGTGCGCCGGGCGGTCATGCGGTCGTTGTCGAACGACATTGTGCCGGTGAGCTTTCCCGGATTGGCGGCCAGGATCGAGCCGGTGCAGACCAGCGGGTAGCGGCCCTCGGTGTCGTCGGGCCGGAGGGGTTGGCCGATCCAGCGGGACAGGTAGCGGCGGACCGTGTAGCGGGCGTCGTCCTCGGTGAACGCGGGCTGCGCGGTGGTTTGCGATGGCGGCGCGGCAGGCGGTGTGGTCGTGACCGCCGTGGACGTGATCCCGAGCGTATCGAGCGATCCCGCGGGCGGGGTGCGGCTCTTCTCGGCGGCAGGCACGGTATGCGGGCTCTGGGCGCACCCGACGGCCACCGCGCACATTGCGACGGCGGATAACACTTGCAACGCACGGAATCCGGGGCGGCTCACCGATCCCACGATAGCGGTGTTGGCAATATCGACCCGGCGCACGGAGATCGAACGTACGCTCGGTGAGCGGACCGGACGTCCGCTCAGTCGATGTCGCCGGGGTGATCGCCGATGCCTGCCGTGGTCTTGGAAGCCGAAGGGCTGCACAAGCGGTACGGCGGGGTGGAAGCCTTGCGCGGGGCCAGCTTTCAGGTCGATGCCGGGGAAGTGGTCGCGCTCATCGGGGACAACGGGGCCGGGAAATCCACGCTGGTGAAATGTCTTTCCGGGGCCGAGCAGCCCGACAGCGGGCGAATCCTGCTGGACGGGAAGCCGGTTCGCATGGCCTCGCCGGTGGCCGCGCGGCGGCTGGGCGTGGCGACGGTGTACCAGGATCTGGCCGTCGCGCCCGATCTGGATCCGGCGGCCAATCTCTTTCTCGGGCGGGAACTGTTCCGCGGGGGGCTGGCCGGGCGGCTCGGCATGCTCGATCGCAAGAGCATGAGAGCGCAAGCGGCCGAGCACTTTCAACGGCTCGGCGTGGTGCTGCCGAGCGCGGACGTGCCCACCGGATCGCTCTCGGGCGGGCAGCGGCAGACGGTGGCGGTGGCCCGCGCAGTGATGTGGGCCAGCAAGGTCGTGTTCATGGACGAGCCGACCGCGGCGCTGGGCGTGGTGCAGCGCGAACGGGTGCTCGATGTCGTTCGCCGCGTGCGGGATCAGGGCATCGCGGTGGTGTTGATCAGCCACAACATGCCGGAGGTGCTGTCGGTCGCCGATCGCATCGAGGTGCTGCGGCTGGGGCGGCGGGTGGCGCGCTTCACCGCCGCCGACGCCACCCTCGAGCAGCTGGTCGGCGCCATGACCGGTGCACTGACCACGGAGGACGAGTCTTGACCGAGACAATGCGGACGCGTCCGGACCTCGTCGGGGGCCTGCGGCGGGTGGCCGGGACCGGCACATTCTGGATCGGGATCGTGCTGGTGGTCCTGTATCTGGCATTCAGTATCGCGCGGCCCGAAGCGTTTCCGACCCGGTTCACCTTCCAGACCCTGCTGATCGAGACCTCGGTGCTGCTGGTGCTCTCGGTGGGCATGACCTTCGTGATCGTCACCGCCGGCATCGATCTGTCGGTCGGTATGGTGCTGATCTTCTCCGGCGTGCTCGCCTCCAAGACCATGGAGTGGCTGAGCCCGGGGGAGGACGCCACCCACGCGGGCTGGGGGATCATCCTGCTCGGCCTGGCGATATCGCTTGCGGGCGGCGCGTTCTGGGGGCTGGTGAACGGATATCTGGTGGCCAAGGCCAAGATTCCGCCGCTGATCGTCACCCTGGGCTCCTTCGGGGCCGCGCTGGGGGCCGCACAGCTGATCACCGGCGGCGTCGATACCCGCACGGTGCCCGAGAAGCTGCGCAACTCACTGGGTTTCGGCACCGTGCTGGGCGGGGTTCCCGACCTGGTGCTGGTGGCGGCGCTGGTCACCGCCCTCGGGGCCTGGCTGCTGCACACCACGCGCTTCGGCCGCTACACCTACGCGATCGGCTCCAATGCCGAGGCCGCGCGGCGCGCCGGTATCGGCGTCACCCGGCACCTGGTGCTGGTGTATCTGATGGCCGGAATGCTCTCGGGGCTGGCCGGTTTCATGAATCTGGCCTACTTCGGGACCACCACCATCGGCGGCCACGGCACCGACAATCTCGATGCCATCGCGGGCGTGGTGATCGGCGGGACCAGCCTGTTCGGCGGCGTGGGCTCGGTGCTGGGCACCGTGATCGGGGTGTGCATCCCGTCGGTATTGCGCAAGGGCTTCGTCATCGTGGGGGTGCCGGTGTTCTGGCAGCCCATCGCGGTGAGCGTCGTGCTCGTGGCGGCCGTGTGGTTCGACCAGATCCGCAGGCGGTCCCGGGACCGGAAATAACACAACGCAGTTCGAAGGTGAGGGCCTGATGATGAGGACCGGGAGACGGGCGGCCGTAGTGGCCGCGGTGGCGGTGGCCGGACTGTTGGCGGGATGCGTTGGCTCGGTGAGCAATTCGGGCAAGACCGACGCCAAGAAGCTGGTGCTCATCCCCGGCGTCGCCAACGAGCCGTTCTATATCTCCATGCAGTGCGGAGCATCCGACGAGGCGAAGAAGCTCGGCTACAGCCTCGACACGCAGGCGCCCTCGCAGTTCGACGCCTCCCTCCAAACTCCCATCGTCACAGGCGTTATCGCCAATAAGCCCGGCGCGATTCTCATCGCCCCCACCCACGCCCAGGCCATGGCGAGTCCGATCAAGCAGGCCAAGGACGCGGGGATCAAGGTCATCGAGGTCGATACGGCTCTGCAGGACACCTCGATCGCGCTGTCGTCAATCTCCTCCGACAATGTCAAGGGCGGTCGGCTCGCGGCGCAGACGCTGGCGAAACTGGTGGGGGACAAGGGATCCGTGCTGGTGATCAATACCAAGGCCGGTACCTCCACCACCGACCAGCGCGCCCAGGGCTTCGGGGACGAGCTGAAGCAGAGCCATCCGGGCATGACATCGCTCGGCGTGCAGTACAACAACAATGAAGCGGCACAGGCGGCCTCGATCGTCACCGCCACCCTGGCCGCGCACCCCGACCTGGCGGGCATCTTCGCCACCAACCTCAGCTCCGCTGAGGGCGCGGCCACCGGCCTGCGCAATGCGGGCAAGCTCGGCCAGGTCAAGGTCGTCGGCTTCGACGCCAGCCCGAAACAGGTCCAGGACCTGAAGGACGGCACCGTCCAGGCCCTCATCGCCCAGAACCCCGGGGACATCGGCAAACAGGGTGTCGATCAGGCCGCGGCGGCACTCGAGGGCAAGCCCGTCACCCGCACCATTCAAACCGACATGATCGCCATCACGCAGGACAACATGTCTGCCAACGATCAATACTTCTACAAGTCGAAGTGCTAGCGGTTTTCGAACCGAATTGACTCAATCTCCAGGAGTGCCAGCATGTTCCGCAAGATAGCAGCCACCACCATGATCGCCGCCGCCCTCACCGGCGCCGCGGCCGCCACCGCCTCGGCCGCCACCCCCGGCGAGACCCCGCAACCGGTCGTCGCCCCCGTCGCGGTTCCGGTCGCCGCGGGCCAAACCCAAGCCCTCGCAGGCGAACAGGTCGGCTCGGTTGTGGGCGGCGTCGCCGGTGCCGCCATCGGCATCGTCGGCGGCGGTGCCATCGGTTGCGTGGTCGCCGCCCCCGTCTGCCCCCTGACCGTGCTGATCGGCGCGGGCATCGGCGGTGTCGCGGGCGCGGCCATCGGCGCGGCCGTGGGCGGCGGCATCGGCAGTGCCATCGGCGCGCAGATCCCGGGCTGACTCGCGCAGCAAGATCAGGGAGTTCTCAGCGAGGAATTCTGTCCGAATTCCCTCGGTGAGAGCTCCCTGATCTTGATGGTTGGCGTGGGGTCACGCGGTGGTCGATTGCCAGATGAAGCCGTCGGCGTCGGTGAAGGTGCCGGTGGTGCCGCCGATGATGATGGGGTGGGAGCCGGTGCCTTCGGGGGAGACGCCCGCTTCCTTGGCGGCGGCTTTGCGGGGGTACATGGCGAGGGTGACGGGGGAGTCGGGGGTGGCGAATTCGGCGTACTTGCCGCCGAAGCTCTTTCCGAGGGTGAGGCCGCGATCGGTGTAGAAGCGCTTGCTGGCCTTCACGTCCTCGACGCCGAGCAGCAGGACCAGGCTGTCGATGTCGCGGGTGACGGGGGCGGTGTCCTTCTTCTTTGAGGTGCTGATCTTCCAGATGGTGCCCTCCGGGGCCTGGATGATGCCGCCGTAGCCCCACAGGCTCTTCGCGGCGGGTTGCAGGACGGTGAATCCGGCCTCGACCGCGGTGCCGATCAGGCTGTCGACGGTGCCGACCACGGATCCCACCACGGAGAGCACGCACGGAGCGGTCGTGGTCGGGCGGACTGTTGTCGACCAGACCCGGGCTGAGTACCGGTATCGGCCGACAACAGTCGCCGTGGGTGCCGCTGAAAGTACCCGCGGACAGCCTAGGGCGCGTCGAACGAGACGGGCGGGGACTCCGCGCGCCACGCTGCGGACCCGAGCCGCCAACCGCCGGGGCCCGGCGCGCACTGTCCGCAATCGGGCGGATTTCGTCCCCGGGCTTGCGGTTTCGCGATGCCTAAATTCGGGTGTATGCCCTTCGTTCGCCTCACCATCGCAGACCCCGATATCGCCGTGGACGTCCGGTCCGCGCTCGCCCGCGACCTGAGCGCGCTGCTCGAATCCGGGCTCGGCAAGGAGTACGAGCACACGGTCGTGCACATCGATCTCGTTCCGGCCGACCGGTGGTATGTGGCCGGCGTGCACCCGGGCGAAGGGACCGGCGCGCACCTCGAGGTCAGCATCACCGCGGGCACCAATACGCCGGAGGAGAAGGCCGCCTTCATTTCCGACGCCCACGAATTACTGGGCCGTCGGCTGGGGGTGCTGCCCGCCGCCGTCTACGTCGCACTGTACGAACTCGATGGACGCAGTTACGGATACAACGGGATAACTCAGGCCGCGCGCAAGAATCTGGATCCGGCCGGGAGCGACTGAACCGGCCGAATGACGATCGGGCCGATTGCCGCGTCTGCGCTACGATCCGGCAATGATTGTGGGCACCATACCCGTACGAACTGCCGCGGTGGTGCGAGATACCGCGCTGCGACTGGGTGTCGCCCGCGGGGAAATCGACAGTATTCCCGGCATCGATCCGGAAACCTTCGGCAATGATCTGTTACGGGTGCCCTCGAAGTCGGTGTGGCGCATGTGGGAATTGCTCGACGCGCGGGGGCCGGGCGCGGGTCTGGCGGTGAGCGCGGCCGCGGTGCGGGGCAGCCTGAATGTTTGGGATTACCTGTTTTCCAGTGCGCCCACTCTTGCTGAAAGCCTGAGCGCCGCGGTGGAATTGCGGTCGGTGGTCGCCAATCCGACCGTCGGCGGGGCCATTGTGGTCGACGGCGGATTATTGACCATTCGGGAGACCCGGCCGGATACGCCCGAGGCGGTCGTCGCGGCGATCGAGGAATTCAGCCTCGCCATCATGCTGCGGCGCGCGCGGGAGGCCACCGGGCGGCACCTGGTGCCGGTCCGCGTCGCCTTCACCACGTCCGCGCCGCGGTGCCATAACCATCTCGTCGACGAATTCGGCACCTCCCGAATAGATTTCGACGCCGAGCACGCCGAATTCACCCTGATCGACGCCGCGGCCATCCCCACCGGCGGCGGGCCGAACGAGACCCGGATGTTCCGCCAGTACGCGGAATTGCTGCTCGCCAACGCGGTCACCGCGACCGATTGGAACGACGAACTGCGGCTGGCGATCCACGAGTCGATGAATCACGGCGGGGCCGAACTGCGGCCGGTGGCCGACCGGCTCGGGATCAGCACCCGGACACTGCAGCGCCGCCTCGGCGAACGGGGCACCACCTGGCGCGAACAGGTCGACGCGGTCCGGACCGAGCAGGCGGCGCTGCTGCTGCGCGACACCGATCTTCCGGTGCGCTCGGTCGCCGCCCGACTCGGTTACGGCGACGTGCGGTCCTTCCGGCGCGCATTTCAGCGCTGGCACGGACGGGCGCCGGGGGTGTGGCGCGAACTGTCCGCATGACGGCGGGGTTCGTCCCGGATCCGCGCCCTGCGCCGCGCATAGATTTCGACGGTGACCAATATCGACCACCTGCGGCCATTTCCCGGTCCCGCCGAGATCGACACCGCCACACCGGCGCACGCCCGCGCCGAGCGGCCATTCTGGCGCAGCAGAACCTGCTTCAGCACACCGTCATCCGAATCCGATGCGGCGATTTCGGCGGACTGAGGACATGAAATGTCGTTGAATCCGATCATGCTCGGCGTGCGATTCCTGCTCGAGCTGGTTGCCGTGGTGTCGTTCGGAATTCTGGGCTGGCGGGCCTTCGATTCGCCGTGGCGGTTTCTGCTGGTGGTGATGCTGCCGATCGCGGTGGCGGCGGTGTGGGGGAGTTTCGCGGTCCCGGGGGATCCGAGCCGCAATGGCGAAGCGACCGTTGCGGTGCCGGGGACCGTGCGGCTCGGGCTCGAGGTTCTCGTTCTGGGCGGCGGGGCGTGCGCGCTGTGGGGAGCCGGGCTGTCCGGCGCGGCCGCGGTGTCGGCCGTCGTGCTGGTGGTATATCAGGCGCTCGCGTACGACCGGATCGGTTGGCTGCTCGCGCATTAGGGGATAATGCGGCGTATCGGACAAGAGCCCGAAATCTCACCGTAACGGCCTCGAAACCGGCTCTCCGGCAGGTACTCTCGATCCGATGGGGCGACGTGCACTGCTCGCAATGACATGTATCGTTCTGGCCGCCTGGTGTGCGGTCATCGCGCCCGGCGCCACCGCCGACCCGGGGCTGCCGCCGGTGGGCGGCAATTTCCTCTGGGGCGTCTCCAGTTCCGGATTTCAGAGCGAAGGCTTTGCGCCGGACAGCAATTGGAGTCGCTACGCCGGATCCGGCTACCGCGATTCGGTCGATTTCCTGCATCGCTACGGCGAGGACATCCAGCACGCGGCCGACCTCGGCGTCGGCGTCTACCGGATCAGCGTGGAATGGGCGCGGGTGCAACCGAATCCGGGCGTATGGGACTTTTCCTTCTATGACGCCGTGATCGCGCGCATTCGCGCCGCCGGGCTCCGGCCGATGATCACCCTGGACCACTGGGTGTTCCCCGGCTGGGCGCTCGACCGCGGCGGCTGGCGCAATCCCGGCATGGTCGAGGACTGGCTGACCAATGCCCGCGCGGTCGTCGACCGCTACGCGAGCTCGGATCCGCTCTGGGTCACCTTCAACGAGCCGCTCGCCTACACCGGAAAAGAACAGCAGATAGGCGATCTCGGAGCGCTCGATGTCGCACCCATGCTCGATCGGATGGTCGCGGCGCACCGCGCGATCTACGACCACATTCACGCCCGGCAGCCCGGTGCGATGGTGACCAGCAATATCGCCTTCTCGGCCATCGGCACGGCGCAGTCCGACGCGTCCTTCGTCGACCGGATCGCCGACAAACTCGACTACATCGGAATCGATTACTACTACGGCGGATCACTGAGCAACCCGCCGAATCTGGCCGCCCTGCTGACCAATCAGCCCTCCAGCCTGATCCTGGAGCCCGAGGGCATCTACTACGTCCTGCGCCGCTACGCCCAGAAGTTCCCCGGCCGCCCGCTCTACATCGTCGAGAACGGCATGCCCTCCGACAACGGCTCACCCACCACCGACGGCATGACCCGCGCCGACAATCTGCGCGACACCGTCTACTGGGTCCAGCGCGCCAAGGCCGACGGCATCGACGTCATCGGCTACAACTACTGGAGCATCACCGACAACTACGAATGGGGCAGCTACGCACCGCGTTTCGGCCTCTACACCGTCAACGTCACCACCGACCCCGCCCTCACCCGCAACTCGACCCCCGCCGTCCCGGCCTACCGCGACATCGCCACCGCCGGCGGCGTTCCCGCGACCTACCTCCCCACCCGCGCCCCGGCCCTGTGCTCCATCCAAGACCTCCCTTCCAGCTGCCTCAGCCCGGTCTCCGTCCACTGACCACACCCGGGTCGGCGAACCTCTGCTTTCGCGTTTCGATTTCGGCTGTTGTTCGCCGGATTCGGCTCCCCGAATTTCGGCCGCAGCAATGGCGGAGCGCGTTTCTGTTGCTCGAATGTCGGCTGGGTCAGCGGGTGTCGTTGGCCGTGGTGCTGTAGTCGATGACGTGTAGTAGGTCCGGGTAGACGCGGTGGGCGAGGCGGGTCGTTTCCGCGGTGGCGGGGATGAGGTCGGGGATCAGGAGGCAGCGCAGGCCGGCGGCGTGGGCGGCGCGCAGGCCGTTGGGGGAGTCCTCGCAGGCCAGGGTGTATTGCGGGTCGGCGCCCAGGGCCGCGGTCGCCGTCAGGTAGGGCTCGGGGTGTGGTTTGCCGCGCTGGACGTCGTGGCGGGTGACGATGGCTCCGAAGCGGCCGGAGAGACCGACGGCACGCAGGTGGTGGCGGGTGCGGTCGCTGCCGGAGGAGGTGGCGATCGCGCGGGGGACCGCGCGGCGGTCCAGTTCGTCGAGTAGGTCGGTCACGCCGGGTTTGGTGGTGAGGCGGCCGTCGTCGACCAGGCGGGCGATGACGGTTTCGTGCCTGCGGAAGAACTCGTCGAGCGGGAAGTCCGGGCCGAAGGCGGCGACGGCCAGTTCTCGGCAGGTATCGGCGGGCATGCCGATCAGGCTGTGACAGAACTGCTCCGAGAGTTCGTAGCCGAGTTCGCCGCCGGACAGGGCCAGTGACTCCACTGCCAGGCGCTCGGAGTCGAGCAGTAGTCCGTCCATATCGAAAACAACTGCGCGAACCGGCTTTTCGGTGGCAGTGTGCTCTCCGATCACGACACCTCCCCAATGGATTCCGGACGCAGCCGTCTGCCGACCACCTCGGTGACATTGTCGCGGGTGAGCTCGGCCAGGGTGTCGCCGACCTCCCGCGCGACGCGGTCCAGCTGCGGCAGCGAGCCGAACAGATCGGTGCGGGTGAGGAACGCGCGAGCCCGCCGGTGCGGGTCCGGGATGGCCGCCAGTCCGGCCAGTTCCTCCGCCCGGGAATCGATGAGTTCCATTGCGGCCCTGGGTGTTCCGCAAAGATCGAACCAGCGGATCCAGGCCGCGATGAGCAGTGCGGCGCCGGGGGTGGGGCGGCCGTTGGCGAGGTTCTCGCGCATGGCGGCGGTGACGCGCGGGAGCATCTTGTCCGAACCATTGCGGCCCACCCGCGTCATCTCGTGGCGGATGGCGGGGTTGCGGAAGCGGCGCAGCAGATCCTCCACGGTGCGGTGCAATTCGGCGTCCGACAGCGTCAGGGTCGGGCCCTGCTCGTGGAGCATGAACTGCCGTGCGAGCCCGCTGAGCACCGGATCCGCACCGGCCTCGGCGATGGTCGGGTACCCGGCGAGGGCGCCCACGTAGGCCAGCAGCAGGTGGGTTCCGTTGAGCAGCCGCAGTTTCGCCAGTTCGCGGGCGGTGACATCGCCGACGTACTCCGCCCCGGCCAGGTCCCAGCGCGGGCGTTCGCCCTCGAAATTCTCGATGGTCCAGGTCATGAACGGTTCGGCGGAGACCCGGGCGCGGTCGTCGATCCCGCCCAGCGCGGTGTCTGCGGCCGCGTCCTCGCCCGGGGCCGCGCTGTCGCCCGAGGCCACGATTCGATCGACGACGCTGCACGGGAATTGCACATTGCGCGCGATCCAGCCCGCCAGCCGGTCGTCGCGCAGGGCGGCGAAATCCAGTACCGCGCTGCGCAATTGACGCCCGTTGGCCGAAAGGTTGTCGCAGCTGATCACCACCGGCGGCCGCCCGCCGCGCCGCCGCACCGCCGCCAGCCCGCCGACCAGCATGCCGATGGCCGTGCACGGCTGCGCGGCGCAGCGCAGATCGTGCCGCACCGAATCGCTGCCCGAGTCCAGCCGCCCGGTCGCCGGCTCGAGGCAGTAGCCGCCGGTGGTGACCGTGAGCGTCACGATCCGAACCCGCGGGTCGGCGACCCGCCGCACCACGCCGATCCGATCCGAGGGCGCGTGCACGGCCGCGGTGAGCGCACCGACCACCTCCGCCCGCACTGCGCCCTCATCGCGCAGCACGGTGGTGTAGAGGTTGTCCTGCGCGCGCAACGCGCCGACCACATCGGGCCGGGACATGGCGACCGCGGCGATTCCCCACCGCCGCTCACCGGCGGCGATCATGGCGTGCTGCGTGATCAGCGCCTGGTGTGCGCGATGAAAGGCCCCGCACCCCAGATGCACGATCCCCGTTTCCAGAATGCCGGGCGTGAAGGGCGGGCGGGTGACGCCGGGCGGCAACCCGCGCAGCGCGCCCACTCCGAGTCGTGGCGAAATCGCCGTGGATACAACCGAATTGGAAATGCCGTGCATGCCGAGTCCTCCGAGAGCATTCGGAATGGATTGCGTGAATGCGGCCGATCGTCGCTGAACTCGGCGCAGACCCGAATCTAGTGTCG
>NZ_BJWY01000111.1 GCF_007990715.1 Nocardia seriolae NBRC 15557
AGTACTAGATCAGTACGTTTGGCCAGACGAATGAGTTCGCGGGCATTAGCTGCTGGTCCACACGGTTCCAGCGCGATCCTCGGGTGACACCCAATCCTTACCGAAGAACCAGACGAGCCCGTCGCCTGCTGCGGCGAGCTCCAGCGCGACTATCTCACCGAGCACCGCCCCCATGGATGTGGAATCCGCAGCCGACATCTCGATATTGATCACGTGCCGCACGGCGGCGAGATGGCCACGTATCAGGCCTGGCCCAGGTCCGGCGGAGGCCGCATCGGCATGAATCCGAAGGTTGGCCAACACTGATTCCGCGGCAGCCTCGGCCAGTTCCTCTTCGTCGTAAAGAGTTTCGGCCCAGGTCCACAAGTCAGCGATTTCGATCCGCCGACGGATCTCATCGCCATCCAGCAGGATCGGCTCGCGGCAGTACACACTGATCCACTCGGCCATCAGCGCACCCTAGATCGCCGCGCAATCGGCTGCACCCGGTGAACGGTCATCGGCATGATGGCACGCCGGTTTGCGTTGAGCGTGCACCGGTCGTGGTGGGGACGACCGGTGCGTTCGGGTGGGGTTATCGGGGGGTTAGTGCTTCTTCGCGGGTTTGGGGTCTGGCTGGGCCTTTGCCGGGGGGAGTAGGGAGCCGTAGCTGTGGGTGCCTGCTCGTTTTTGGGCGGTGCGGCCGTAGGTGAGGGCCAGGGCGGAGGGGTTCATGTTGAAGAGGTAGGGCTCTTGCATCCAGTTGCTCGGGGAGTAGACGGCCTGGAGCATTTCTATGGCGTGGCCGGGGGCTGTGCCCTGCTTGCCGACTACGACGTAGCAGGCCGAGCCGCCGGTATCGGTGTAGCCGCGGAATTTCTTCCACTGCTCCAGGTTCGCGCCGACGCTCAATAGCCAGCGCTGGAATTCGGGGGATGGGTAGTTCTGGAGGTCGATGCCGAAACCGGTGACGGCGGCGACGTAGTTGCGCTGGGTGACGGCGTCGATATCGGCCATCATGGCCTTGTAGATGTCGGGGTTGGGTTTGAGGGTGTGGCCGCCGAGATAGGTTTGGTAGTAGGTGTGGACCATGAACGGCGCGTAGGTGTTCTGGTCGTAGAGGGCCAGTTGGTAGCCGCCTACCGGGGCGGCCTGGCCGGGCTTGATGACGTGCGGCGGGGGCGGTTCGACCGGCGGCGAGGAGATCGCCACATTGCCGTTGGTGATGATGCCGAAGTTGGTGGAGACATTGCCGGGGCCGGGGGCGGTGCCGGGGGTGTAGGCGGTGTCGGCCATGACCAGGATCGCGCCGTTCACGTAGGCGTCCAGCGCATTCGACACCGCGGTGGCCTGCGAACCGGAGAACACGATGCTCAGCGGGCGCAGGATGAAACGCATGATGCCCGGGTACGCCATGATCGAATCGGTCCACTGGCTGAACATCATGTTGTGGTTGTCGCCGTAGGACGGGTTGAGGTGGTCCATCGCGAACCGCGGATCGCCGCCGGCGGTGACGACCCGCCCCAGCCGGCTGTTGGACCAGTTCTTGCCGAGTTGCTCCCACTGCGTGTGGGATTCGGCCTTGCTGGAGGTGAACACGGCCTTGTACTCGAGCTGGATATTGGCATTGATCTGGGACTGGTTCATCGAGTAGCTGGTCTGCACCGCCTCGTAGTAGTCGAGGCTGCCGCCGACCACGACATGGGTGACCAGATGTGTTCCCCACTTGCGGAACACGGCGAAGAATTGTTCTTGATTCTCCGGCGTATAGGTCGAGGGCAGATTCTTCACATCGGGATCGTCGCGGAACTCGGGAGTCAGCCACGACTGCGAGGCATTTTGCACGGCGAGTTCCCATGCGGTGTACTCGGCCTCGAAACCGCCGTAATAGTATGACTGGTCGGTATTTACGGTCTTGTTGTATGCGAGATCGAACTGGCCGCTGAAGCCGCCGTAGGATGCCTTGACCCCCGCATTTTGCGAGAAATGCGATTGGAACTGCTCAACCGTGTTGTATACGTAGGACGTTCCCGTGGTGTGCGTCCACTCGACCGGCCGGGCGTTCTCGGGCACTTCATAGGTGCTCCCGGTCGGCTTGAATTCCCAGGTCGAACTCACCGGACCAAGATTGATTACCTGCCAGGTGAGCGACTTCGCATCGTAGGTGCCCAGAATATTGAATCCGCGCCCGATAGCAGAGGCGCCGGGTATCAACGACATGGTGTGATCCTTCCGTTGTCGTCCCCACGGCAATGGTAGGGTTTACACAGTCGAAACACGTTGAACTCCAAAGGAATTAAGAAACATACCTTTGGTCGCACAATTCAGCTCCGACGCACGTCAGAAAGGGTGCGCGGGGCTTCAGTGTGCGGTTTTATCCAATGCCCGAGCAACCCGTCCCCAGTGCCGGAGCAACCCATCTCGAGAGATAGCCGCGCAACTCCGCGCCCCGCCGCGGCGGTCGCCCCGGATCGATGACGAACGATTGCACGATCCGCAACATGTGCTCGACGAGTTCATCCAGATCGGCATCGGAGATTCCGGCCGCCGCCCAATCCACCGAGAAGCGTTCCAGGAGTGAACGCCCGAAAGACCGTGCGGTATCGGAAGTTACGCCCGCCGAGAAGGCGCTGGCCCGCCCGGGGCCCAGTAACAGCCCGAGATATTTCTCCTCCGGCAGTCGTTCGAGCGTATAGGCGATGCCCTCCACCACCGCGGTGGCCGGATCCCGGATATCACCGAGCCGTCGCGCCAGCACATTCAGGAAATGTTCCGTCTGCGCAATGGCCGTCGCCGTCAGAAGCGCTTCGGCACCGGAAAAGTAGCGGTACACCGTCTGCCGTGTGACACCGAGATCGCGGGCCACCTCGGCAATGCTGAACTCCTCACCGGAGCGGTCGATGGCCCTCCAGGCGGCGGCCACGATGCGCCGCACGGCCTCCGCGTCATCGGCGGGCGCCGCCCCGGACCATCCATGCGTGCGCACCGGAGGGCCATCCCTTCACGCGCGATCAGTCGTGCCGAGGCTACCGTCCGGTCTTGACCATACACATGGCCATCACTGTATGGTCGAGTCGCGCGAAAGGAACAACGCATGACCACCATCCCGCCCCGGCCCGCCCAGCTCGATTCGCCGGTCCTGCCCAAGGTCTTCAAATACGTTGGCAGAGCCCAGGTCTGGATCTACCGCCGCACCGGCGGCCGGATCGGCGGCAAGTGGCGCATCGGAGCCGGCTTCCGCAAACCCGTCCCGACCCTGCTGCTCGAGCACCGCGGCCGCAAGACCGGGACCGTCTACACGGTCCCGCTGCTCTACCTCGTCGACGGCCCCGACACCGTGGTGGTCGCCTCCCAGGGCGGCCTGCCCAAACACCCGCAGTGGTACCGCAACCTCGTCGCCGCCCCCGACACCCACATCCAGATCGGCCCCCGCCGGTTCCCGGTCCACGCCGTGATCGCCGACCCCGCGCAGCGCGCCCGCCTCTGGCCCCTGCTCGTCGCGGCCTACGCCGACTTCGCCACCTATCAAGCCTGGACCGAGCGCGAAATCCCGGTCGTGATCCTGCGCCCGGCGCAATAGCATTCGCGCCGGCGGCGGAGTCGGGCATCACGTCGAAGAACCTTCGGCCGGTTCATGAATCCGGTTTGTCCGGGTCTCGGCGTTTCCTTCTCGAGTCACCGCCAGACCAATCAGTTCCTTTGATATGTTCGCCTCGACGTGCCGACCCCGAATCGGGCAAACACACCGTTATCCACCCGATGGCATCGCGAAGGGCGCGCACGCCGAATGAAACCTGCGGTGTGGCGAAGTCGACCGAACGATCCGAACAAGGGGTGTGGACCTTGTCCTTTCGAACAGTGCGATCCAGCAAACTGACGGGTGGCGCGCTCGCGGCCGTCGTGGCCGCGGCCGGAATCCTCACGGCCACCGGCGCTCCCCGCGCCGAGGCCGCGCCCGCCGACTGCCCCGGGCTCAATGTCATCGCCGTCCCCGGCACCTGGGAGACCTCCAAGGACGACCCCAAACAGGGCATGCTGTCCCAGTTCACCCGCGGCCTGCCCGGCGGCGTGCGCACCGACTACGTGGCCTACCCGGCCACCGCCTTCCCCTGGGACGGCGAGGTCTACGGCCGCTCCAAGCACGATGCCGTCAATGCCGCCCGCGGCCTGATCTCCACCATGGCCGCCCGCTGCGGCGCAACGCGTTTCGCCCTCATCGGCTACAGCCAGGGCGCCGACGCCGCGGGCGATCTGGCCTCGGAGATCGGCACCGGGCTGGGCGTCATCCCGCCCGACCGGGTGGCCGCCGTCGGCCTGCTCTCCGACCCCCGCCGCTCCCCCACCGACGCCATCGTCGGCCCCCAGGTCCCCGGCACCGGCGCCGGCGGTGCCCGCGCGGGCGGCTTCGGCTGGCTCAGCCCCAAGGTCCGCACCTTCTGCGCCGCGGGCGATCTCTACTGCTCGGTCCCCAACGACGACCTCGCCGGGCGCTCCGCCGGACTGCTCACCCAATTGACCGCAGAGGACCCGCTGCAGATCCCCAGCTACTTCCTGACCTTCCAATCCATCCTCGGCGAAGCGCTGTGGCCCGGCTGGGCATCCATCCTCGCGGCCCCCGCCGACGACCCGGCCTCCGAGCAATGGCTGCGCCAGATCCAGCAGTTCCTGGCCTCCGGCGTGCACCAGTCCTACCCCCGCTACGTGGTCGACGCCAACGGCACCACCGCCACCGTCTGGCTGCGCAACTGGCTCACCGACACCGCCAACGAACACCCCTGACACACAACGGAATCCACTGAGACCGAACCGACGATGAGTTTCTCGTTGGTTCGTCATTAGTGGCGGCGCGCATCCTCGGTGCACTCGATCGGCACCAGATACGAAGGATTCGCCCCGATGATCGCCACCCACGCCCGCACCGCCGTCCGGGCCGCACTCGCTGCGGCCGTCGTCGGTACCGCCAGTTTCGGATTCCTCGGCAGCCTGGGAGTCGCCAATGCCGGCGGCGACTACGGGCCCGACACCTGTTTGGAAGGTTACGTGTGGCGGGAGGCCAATGCGGCCGACCATGTCTGCGTCAGCCCGGGCACCCGCGATCAGGCACGGGCCGACAATGCGGCGGCCGCGTCGCGCAAGGCCGGGGGCGGGGCCTACGGACCCAACACCTGCGTGAACGGGTTCGTCTGGCGCGAGGCTTACGACGGGGACGTGGTGTGCGTGACCACCGGGGTGCGCCAGCAGGCCAAGGACGACAATGCGGCCGCGGCCGCGCGCAAGGCCTCGCTGAACATCTGGCTGACCACCTTCACCGCGGGCAACAAGTGCACCGGCGACGTCTGCACCGCCGTGTCCGACGCGGGCAGCCAGTTCAAGATCAATGGCGACCACTTCAACAACGGCACCGTCACGCTGATCGTCAACCGCAACAACGGAACCCGGCTGGCCAGCTACACGGTCAACGCGAGCCAGCACAATGGCTACGCGGGCGCCTCCTTCGGCTACGAGACCAACATGTGGGATCCGAACTCCGGCTTCCACGCCGCCTGCACCGGCGGCAACGACGCCTACATCCAGGCCTACGACCCCAACTCGCAGCGCTGGTCGGCCCGGCTGCCGTTCAAGCACGACTGCAAGTCGTAGTCGGCGCCGCAGGTCGGAATCGGCACCGTACGCGGCCGCGCTTCGAGGGCGTTTGTCCCTTAGCGCGGCCGTTTTCGGTGATTAGCGTCGGATCGGTCAGCTAGTTCGTGGCGCAGTACGTGATCCGAGGAGTCGCAATGACCGAAACCGCAGTGGCCGTGGAGTCCCGACCCCAGCCGATGACAGCGGGCTTCGCCCCGAAGGAGCGCCAGGCCCTCAACCCGAATCAGCAGGTGGCCTTCGCCATGATCAATATCGTCACCTTCCTGGTCGGCCTGGCAGTCCTGGCCGTGCTCGACCCCCGCGACCAGCGTTTCCTGCTCACCGCCCTGGCGGTCGCCGCGGTCCTGGCGGTGGTGAATCTGATGAAGTGGCGGATCAAGGCGAACGCCGCCGACCACCTGCGCTACCCGGCGGGCAAGCTGGCCGACCAGTAGCCGACGTAAATTTCAGGAACGAGTTCATTTCAAAACACTCCGACCGGTCTCCGTCTCGGGGTACTTTCCTGCCCGTGTCCGTCACCGGACCGGAAGGAATCGAAAGACAGTGATCATTGCAGTAATCGGAGTCGTCCTGCTGGTCGCGGGACTCGTCCTGCGCACCCGGCTGCCCAAGAACAGCGGCACCTTCATCGCCATCGCCGGTGTCCTGATCCTGGCGCTCGGACTGCTGACCAGCATCACCCACGGCAGCAGCGGCTCCACGGCCGCGAAGACCCCGGAGCTGGCCGTCGGCAACTGCGTCACCGCCAAGGACTACCGCGCCGCCCAGATCGGCAAGATCCCGCCGGCCTCCTGTGACGACCACGCCGCCGTCTACGAGCTGGCCGCCTCGGTCGCCAATGGCGCCACCTGCCCGGACGGCAAGCTGCGCGATGCGGGCTATTTCGTGCTCACCGACGGCAAGCATTCGCTGTGCTTCGCCCCCAATGTCAAGGTGGGCGACTGCTATTCGATGCAGGCCGACGTCAACCAGATCACCCCGGTCGACTGCGCGGCCAAGGGCGGACCGGGCATCACGGTCCAGATCGGCGGCCGCTTCGACGGCTCCACCGACACCAGCCAGTGCCCGATTCCCGCGGGCGCCACGGTTACCCCGCAGCCCGCGCGCGTGGTGTGCTGGCAGCCGGTGACGCCCAGCTGAACGGAACGGGCCCGGGCGCATCTGCTGCCCGGGCCCGATTCGCTTGCGCTGCCCCGTATTCGCTCGAGTTACCTCTGATTCACCCGAGCTACCTCGGATTCGCCGCGTGACCTATCCGGCCGCGACCGCAGCCAGCACGTCCTCACCCAGTTGCGGGTAGGTCGGGTACTCGATGCCCGAGATGTACTGCACGGTCCGCACCACCTGGCACGAGTAGCCGAATTCGTTGTCGTACCACAGGTACAGGATCGCGGTGTCGCCGTCGACGATGGTGGCATTGGCATCCACGATCGAGGCCGCCCGCGACCCGATGAAGTCGCTCGACACCACATCGGTGGCCGAGGTGAAATCGAGATTGCGGCTCAACGGCCCCGACAGCGACATCTGCCGCAGGTACTCGAGCACCTCGGTCTTGGTGGTATCGCGCTCGAGCTGGAGGTTCAGGATCGCCACCGAAACATCCGGCGTGGGAACGCGAATCGAGCTGCCGGTGATCTTGGCCGCGAAGTCCGGCATGGCCTTCTTCACCGCGGACTGCGCGCCGGTCTCGGTGAGCACCAGGTTGAACGGCGCGGACCGGCCGCGGCGATCGGACTTGTGGTAGTTGTCCAGCAGGTTCTGGTCGTTGGTGAAAGAGTGCACGGTCTCCACGTGCCCGCGCACGATCCCGAACTCGTCCTCCATCACCTTGAGCGGCGGCACGATCGCGTTCGTGGTGCAGGAGGCGCACGAGTAGATCCGCTGCGACAGATCCAGCTCCCGATGATTGACGCCGTGCACGATATTCGGCACGTCGCCCTTACCGGGCGCGGTCAGCACGACCTTGTCGATGCCCGGGCGCAGGTGGTTCTCGAGGCCCTCGCGGTCGCGCCACTTGCCGGTGTTGTCGATCAGGATGGCGTCGTTGATGCCGTACTCGGTGTAGTCGATGGCCGCGGGCGAGTCGCTGTAGATGAACTTGATCACGTTGCCGTTGGCGATGATCGTGGAGTTCTCGGCGTCGACCTTGATGGTGCCGTTGAACTTGCCGTGCACCGAGTCCCGCCGCAGCAGCGAGGCCCGCTTGACCAGGTCCTCCTCGCCGCCCTTGCGCACCACGACCGCGCGCAGGTTGAGTCCGTTGCCCGAGCCGACCTTCTCGATGAGCAGCCGCGCCACCAGCCGGCCGATCCGCCCGAAGCCGTAGAGCACCACATCGCGCGGCCCCTGCGCGGCGGCCTTGTTCTCGTCGGTGATGCCGGCCAGCACGTCGGCGGTGAACTCCGGCACCGACAGCCCGCGCTCGTCGGCGCGGTAGGCCATCACCAGGCGACCCAGATCGATCTTGCTCGGCCCCAGGTCCAGCGAGTTCAGTACCTCGAGGAACGGCAGGGTCTCATCGATCGACAGTTCCTCCCCCTCGATCTGCCGCGCGAACCGATGCGTCCGCAGAATGCTGATCACCGACTTGTTCACCAGCGACCGGCTGTGCAGCAGAATCGTCACCCCCTTATCACGATACAGCTGCCCAATAATGGGAATCATCGCCTCCGCCGCAGCCTCGTGAGCGTTCCAGCGGTCAAGATGGTCGGTAGTCAACACAAGTCCTCGGGGTTTCCTCGATGCGTACGAGCACCGATGCTATCCAGCCCCGCGATATCACAATCCCCGGCCACCCGCATGTGAGACTCAGGTCTCGGCGAGATGCGCGCGCGGTGAGGGGATGCCGCGCGCGCATCCCGGCCGACGCGCTAGCGCGCGGACAGACTGCTGAGGATCTCGCCGAGCGCCCCACCGGCGTAACCGCTACCGAACGCACCGCCCAGCACGAGCGCCGCGCTGCCCACGTCCACGGATCCGGTGCCCACGGCATTGCCGAGGTCCGCGGCGGAACCCGGGGAGATATCGACGTCCGACAGGGTGAGCGCGTCCGCCGATGCCGTTCCGCCTCCGGCGCCGAGCAGTGCCAAGGCCGCGACACCCACAAGAATGGTTCGTTTCATAAAGCTGTCCTCTTATCCAAGTGGCGAAGCGGGTGCAGTCGTCCCCCGCTCCGCGCGCCCGAGCATATGAAACATTAGATATTCAGATGAGCGTTTTGGACCGTTTGGTTTCTCCACCTCCCCCGTTTCCCCAACGCCCCGAACGCATTACCCCGATCAGCGAATACTCTGCGAACCCGCCCCCGACAGCAGAAAACCCGGACCGGGGTCCGGGTTCTCGGAATGCGGTCGGCGATCTCAGCGGGTGGCGATGATTGCCGAACCGTGGCCGAACAGACCCTGGTTCACCGCGATGCCCGCGCGGGTGTTCTCGACCTGGCGGCCGGTGGCCTGGCCGCGGAGCTGCCAGGTCAGTTCGCAGATCTGGGCGATGGCCTGGGCTGGGATGGCCTCGCCGAAGCAGGCGAGGCCGCCGCGCGGGTTGACCGGGACCCGGCCGCCCAAAGTTGTTGCGCCGCTGCGCAACAGCTCTTCCGCGCCGCCGGTCTCACACAGGCCGATGTCCTCGTACCAATCCAGTTCGAGCGCGGTGGACAGGTCGTAGACCTCGGCGAAGGAGAGGTCGTCGGGGCCGAGGCCCGCTTCCTCGTAGGCGGCGTGGGCGATGGCGGAGCGGAAGGTGCGCGGGGGCGGTTCGACGGCCAGCGCGGAGTCGGTCGCGAAATCGGGGAGGTCGAGAACGGTTTTCGGGAAGGTCGGGGTGACCGTGGAGAGCGCCTTGATGCGGACCGGATCGGAGATGCCGTGGCGGCGGGCGTATTCCATGGAGGTCAGCACGAGGGCCGCGCCGCCGTCGCTGGTGGCGCAGATGTCGAGCAGGCGCAGCGGGTCGGAGACGATGGCGGAGGCGGCGATCTCCTCGGCCGAAACCTCCTTGCGGTAGCGCGCATTCGGGTTGTTCAGGCCGTGCCTGGCGTTCTTCACCTTGACCGCGGCGAAGTCGTCGAGAGTGGCCCCGTGCAGGGCCATGCGGCGGCGGGCGTAGAGCGCGAAATAGATCGGGTTGGTCGCGCCGAGCAGATGGAACCGCAGCCAGTCCGGGTCGTCGCGGCGCTCGCCGCCGACCGGCTGGAAGAAGCCCTTGGGCGTGGTGTCCGCGCCGATCACCAGCGCCACATCGGTGAGCCCGGCCAGGATCTGGGCGCGTGCGTTGGCGATGGCCTGCGCGCCGGAGGCGCACGCGGCGTAGCTGCTCGAGATCCGCGCGCCCGACCAGCCCAGCGCCTGCGCGAAGGTCGCGCCCGCCACGAACCCGGGGTATCCGTTGCGGATGGTGTCCGCGCCGGCGATGTAGCCGACATCGAGGTGGTTCACCCCGGCATCGGCCAGAGCCGCACGCGCCGCGACCAGTCCGTATTCGATGAAGTTGCGCCCCCACTTGCCCCACGGGTGCATGCCCGCGCCGAGGACGGCGATATCGCGCTCGTTGTCAGCCATTGACCGGCCTCCACATCCACACCGTGTGCTCCGCCTCGTCGTCCTCGTACAGCGTGCCCACGGCCAGCTCGACCGGCATGCCCACGGCCAGGTCGTCGACGGTGTACCCGCGCACCACCTGCCCGAGGATCACCATCTGCTCGACCTCGAGTTCCACCGCCGCAACGACATACGGCTCGAACGGATCGGCCGAGACATAGGGTGCGGGCGGCTTGTACCTGGCGTCGGCGTACGACCAGATCCGGCCACGCGTGGAAAACAGATATTCGACCAGTTCGGACCCGTCCCCGGTCCCCTCGCACCGCGGATTCCGGCAGGCCAGCGTGTTCTTCGGGAAATACGGTGTCCCGCAATCCTTACACCGGCTGCCCTGCAGCCGCGCCACTCCGTCATCCGCAGTGAACCAATCGGCCACGGCGGGGCGTTGTTCTTTCTGCACAGCCCCGACGGTATAGGAACACGTTCTATTTTGGGGCCGAATTCCGCTCCGCGGACGCACGCCCGGGAGTACGGTCGAACCGGATTGAGGACGCCACCCCTCCCCCGCGCCGACCTGGAGTACCACACCGCGATGGGCAGCAAAGCCATTGACCCGCAGTCGATCCGCAACGTCACCCTGATCGGCGCGCCCGACGACACCGCCCGGGTGGCACACCGTCTGCTCCGCCGCTTCGGCAACCCGGTCCGAGCCGCCATCGGCTGGCCGACCGACGGCGTCGAACACACCGTCCGCATCACCGAGCTGTCGACCGACACCCCGATAGCGAATCTGGAGCGCTCGATCCGGGTGGCCGACGGCCTCATCGCGGTGGTGAACGCCACCGCGACACCGGCGCCCCGTCTCCGGACCATGCTGCGGGTCGCCGACGACCACCAGGTCGCACGCCTGTGCCTGGCAATCGAACTCGGCCACCCGGCCGCCAGCTTCGACCGCTGCATCCGCATGATCACCGACACCCGCGGCGCGGTCCCCCTGCCCCTGCAACTCCCCCTCGGCACCGCCCCGTTCGCGGAACTCGCCGACCTGCTCTCCATGCGGCCACTGAAACCGCCCGCCGCCGAACGCCATTGGGCACTCGCCGAACAGGCGCACCGCACGCTGGTGCGCACCGTGCTCGACCCCGCGCCCGCGAATTCGGCCGCCCTCCCCGAAATCCCCCTCGGCCGGCTGCATCACCGCATCCGCGTCCTGACCCGCCTCGGCGAGGTCGTGCCCGTGCTGTGCGACACCGCCGCCAGGAGTGCGGATCTCGCCGCGGTCCTGGACACCATCGTCCGCTATCTGCCGTCGCCCCTGGATGTCTGCCAACCCGAACACGCCCTCGACTACTGACGATCGCGGACCCGATTCGCCGGTTTGAGAACGTATCCCGCGCCGCGGACGGTGTGGATCATCGGCTCGCGCCCGAGATCGATCTTCTTGCGCAGGTAGGACACATACAGTTCGACGATATTGGAGCGGCCTCCGAAGTCGTAGCCCCACACCCGGTCCAAGATCCGGGCCTTGCTCAGCACGCGCTCGGGATTGCGCATGAGCAACCGCAGCAGCTCGAATTCGGTGGCGGCCAGCGGAACCGGTTGCCCGGCGCGGGTGACCTCGTGGCTGTCCTCGTCCAGTACGAGATCGCCGACGATGATCCGAGCCCCGTTGTCCCCGGAAGCCCGCTCCGGGTTTCGGCCGGGCGCTACCGTGGCCACTACGTACTCCGTGATCATCGGGCACCGCGGGGACGGCGCCATGATCGCCACGTCCACCAGGACCCCGCCGACACCGCGGACCAGCCCGGCCAATTCCTGCTTCAGGGCCGGAGTCGCGGTATTGGCTTCGGCCCACAGGGTGCCGGGACGCAGGGCGGGCAGGGCGGCCCGCACCGCCTCCAGTGCCCGCGCGCCGGTGGTGAGACTGAAGACCAGTTCCGCGTCGCGCACCGCATGGGCATCGTCATCCCTTTGCGAAACCCACTGCGGTGCCGCGATATTCGGATCGAAACCGCGGACATCCACCCGGCGCCTACGGGCTGCCGCACAATCGCGCCGCATGCCGCCTCCTTCGAACTCCAGGGCGTACACGTCAGGCCGCGGTTCCGCGGTCGTGGACCGCGCCGGATTATTCACAGCGGGCACATAGGAATCGGGGCGAGGCTCTCATATCGAATTCACGGCTTCGAACCGCTCACCCGGCCGAGCGCCGTCGATAGAGTTCCGCGCACGCCGGCTCGGGATCGGCGGGTACGAAGGGATTCATCATGCCTGGCAGCGGTTTTCGGCACTCGAACGATTCGGGAGGGGATCGCCGGACAGTTTCGCGGCGACGATTTCTCGCGGGTACCGGGGCCGCCCTGGGCGCGCTCGCACTGAGTCCGGCGGCCTGGCTGACCAAGGCCACGGCGGCGGCGATCGGCGACGGCGACACCGTCCCGATCCTGACCATCGGCAGCGGCTACGGCGGGGCGGTGGCGGCCCTGCGGCTCACCCAGGCCGGGAAGAAGGTGGCGGATCCCTGGTGAACGGCGGAATCGCCATCGCCCCCAAGCAATCCTGTTTTCAGACCGTGCTGCCCTCGGTCGACGCGACCGCGATGTACGCCACCTACTAGGGTATTCAGTTCTTCAGCAGCTGGTCGGCGCCGGGTCACCGCGGAAGCGCGATTCCACGTAGTTCCAGGCGTCGCCGAATCCGGCGACCGCCGTGGTCATGTGCTCGGCGACCTCGTAGGGCCGGAAGACCAGCGGCACACCGGCTTTGCAGTACCGATCGGCAACCTGGGCGACCGGGTCGAAGAAGGTGAGAGTGTCGTAGCGACCCTGCCAGAAGTAGGTCGGGGCCTGCGGCGTATCCGGCAGGTTGACCAGGCTGTTCTCCTTCAGCACCGTGCGGGCCGCGGGGTTGTCCATCAGGCTCTTGGACGCGGCCATCTGCTCGGCGCTGCGGAACGCGCCGTGGAACAGCAGGAACCGGCGGCAGGCGTCGTGGGTGAATTCGCGGAACCACAGGCCGTTCTCATTGAGCTGGTCCGGGATCGGCAGCCGGTCGGGGTATTCCCGCTCCAGGCCCATGGCCGCCGCGAAGGCCAGCCCGAACCCCGGATGCGGCTCGAAGCCCAGCGACAGCGCCATCTGCTCGAGGTCGGCGGGAATGCCACCGGCGACCACCGCGTCCAGCTTCAGATCCGGTGCGTAGGTGGGCTGCAGCGCCGCGGCCCAGGCGGTCGCCATGCCGCCGCCGGAGTAACCGGCAAGCGCGACAGGCGAATTCGACAGCCCGAGCTCGGTCGCCTGGCGGACGGCCTTCACGCTGTCGCGGGTGACCATGCCGCTGAGCTTGGCCGCGCCGTAGGCGACATTCGGCCCGAGATAATCCGGCATGGAGATCGCCCAGCCGCGCCCGATCGGCAGCATCGCGCCCGGGCCGTCATGCAGCTCGCCATTGAACAGCGACCGGGACGGATTGCATTGGGAGCCCAGTGAATTGATCAGCGCCTGATACGAGACCAGCGGCGGATTCCTCACCCCGGCGGGCAGCAGCACCGTGGTGACGCCGAGAATCGGCTGCCCCGCGGAGTTGGTGCTGCGGAAGGCGACCTGCCGCCCCTCGGTACCGACGTAGAACCCGGTGTCGATCTTCCGGGTGCGCACCACATCGCCCGGCGCCAGGGCCGCCAGGTTCTCCGGTACGTGGTAGAAGGGATCGGGATCCGCTGTGGGAAACAGCGGTTGCGCCGACACCGGCGTGGCGAGCATTCCCGCCGACACGATGCTCAACGCCAAGACCACAGCCTTAGCCGCGACTCTGAACAACACTCTTCCTTAGGTCCTCGGCCGTTCCCCGCGACGCCAATTTTGCTGGATGATCACGCACTTGATTGCCAACAGGTTGCCAATCGGCTGCCAACCTAGCAGACCCAACCAATCGCTCGCTTGCTCAGTTGATCATGTGTTACCGCACCGATACCGATCCGGCGATTCCGGACAGGCCGGTGCCGCCGGGCGAAGGGCCAGGAGCCCGGCGGCATCTGCGAGATCATACGGATTCGACTGTCCCGGAGCGTGATCAGTACCGTCCCGACGGCGTTCGCCGGCACCCGGGGGCGGGCTCCGAGATGCGAGGGATCGGGATGGTCTGCTCGTCGGGGTCCACGAACGGGATGCGGAATCGATCGGTGATCTCCGAGGCAGGGATCAGGCTCGAGCCCGCCAATACCCTTTCGTCCGTGGGCATCCGGTGCCGACCGGCCGCCGGCAGAAGTTCCCGTTCGACCTTCACTTCGGGCACGGACTGCGGAGTGGACCGGTCGAGCCGATGCAGTCCGTACGCCGCTACCGCGCCGATGACCGTCAGCCCGAGCCAGACCGCCCAGCCGATTCCCGCCGCCCGCGCCGCGCCGACGACCGCGCCGGTGGCCAGATTGCCGATCAGGATGCCCACCCCGACCACAGTGTTGTAGAACCCGTAATGTGTTGCTACCAAACAGTTTCCGGACAGCGAGACCACGGTGTCCATCTCGAACGGGAACACCGCCGCCGTGCCGACGGCCAGCAGCGCGGCCGCCGTCAGCAGCGCGGTGATCGCCGCGGCGGCCCCGAAGGGCCGCGTCTCCGGGACGATCGCCGGCGGCAGGAACGACGCCGCCAGCAGGCTCATGCCCACCACCAGGCTGAGCCCGGTCCCCCAGCGCGAGCGGAACCAGGCCGTGATGCGCAGCTGCCCGGCCACCGCCACCACGCCGGAGATGACGAACAGCGCCGAGGTGACCGTCTGCGCGCGGTCGCCCGCGATGTGGTCGGCTTGCAGCGGCAGCGCCAGATACACCTGGAACGACAGCACATACGAGCCGACCATGGCCAGCGCGAACACCACGAACCGCCGATTGGAGACCACGGTGCGCCAATCGTCGAGCACCGAGGTCGGCTCGGCGGCGGTGGCGGCACGCCGCGACGGCAGCGCGAACAGCTGTGCCACGGTGAGCACCGCGAAGACCACTGCCGCCGCACCCGCCGTCACCCGGAAATCCAAGGCCAGCAAGGCCAATCCCACCAGTGGCCCCGCCAGGATGCCCGCCTGGTAGAAGACGTTGAAGACGGCGAACGCCTCTACCCGCCGCTCCCCCGCATCGGCCGCGAGGTAGGCCCGCACCGCCGGATTGAACAGTGCACCGGCGAAACCCGTCGCCGCCGAGGCGATCAAAACCCCGGGCAGGGAGTCGACCGCCACCAGCATTCCGAAACCCGCTGTGCGCAGCAGACATCCGGCCACGATCAGCGGCTTGTACCCGAGCCGGTCGGCGAGCGTGCCACCGACCAGGAACATGCCCTGCTGGGAGAAGTTGCGCACGCCGAGCACCAGTCCGACCGCCCACGCCGCCAGACTCAAAGTGCCGGAAAGATATCCGGCCAGATACGGCATCAGCATGTAGAAGCCGAGATTGATGCCGAACTGGTTGATCATCAGCAGCCGGGCCGCCGGATCGAAGCCACGGAACTTGGCGAACACCGTCACGACGGCTGCCCCGGCCGCGGCCCGCGCGGGTCGGCCACCCGCTCGCATCGGGTCCACGAGCGCACCACCCGCGCGGCCGGATGCGCGATGGTCTCGGGCTCGATCGGCGGGTCGGCGTCAAGCAAGCCGTGCTCCTCGCAGTAGGCATCGTTGTAGACGGTGTCGAAATAGCGGTGCGGCCCATCGGGGAAGACCGCCGCGATCCGGGTCGCCGCGCCGTGCACGCGGGTCGCCCAGCCCGCCACCAGCGCGACCGCGCCCACGCTCCAGCCGCCGCTGGCGTGGTAGGTCGCGGCCAGCGCCCGGCAGGCCCACACCGATTCCACCGCTGCCACCCAATGGATTTCGTCGAACGCGGCATAGTCGACATTGCGGGGGTAGATGCTCGACCCGAGACCGCGCATCAAGCGCGGCCCGGCGGGCTGGCCGAAGATGGTGGAGGCCACGGTATCCACGCCGATCAGCTTCAGATCCGGGTTGAACCGGCGCAGCACCCGCGCCACCCCGGCCGAATGGCCCCCGGTGCCGACCGCGCGCACCAGCACGTCGACGCTACCGAGCTGCTCGACCAGTTCGAGCGCCAGCGATTCGTAGCCGTCGACATTGTCCGGATTGCTGTACTGGTCCGGGCACCACGCGTCCGGTTCGGCCGCCAGCAATTCGGCCACCCGGTCGCGCCGCGCCTGCTGCCAGCCGCCGGCCGGATGCGGCTGCGCGACCAGATCCACCCGCGCCCCGTAGGCCGCGAGCATGCGCGCCACGATGGGCTCCAAGCCGGGGTCGGTCACCACCGTCACCGGGTGCCGGTAGACGAGACCGGCCAGCGCCAGCCCCAAACCTAGAGTGCCACTGCTCGATTCGACGATCCGAGCGCCGGGCGCAAGCTCGCCGCGCTGCCTCGCCCGGTGCACCATGTGCAGCGCGGGCCGGTCCTTCATGCCGCCCGGATTGAAGCCCTCCAGCTTCGCCCAGAAGCCCTTCCCGGTCGGGGCCAGCGGTTCCCCGACCCACAGCACCGGGGTGTTCCCGACCAATCCGTGCAGGTGCCGCGCCGCTTCCGGCGCGGAAGTCATTGCCGCGGCGAGCTTGTCGACCACAACCTTGTCCATGACTGTCGCTTTCTGTATCGAGACCGCCGCACCCGGCGGCGGCTGTGACGTGCGCGGGCAGCGGACACCGGCCGGCGGGGCCACCCGTCGGCCTGTCGCTGACCGATCAGCGCCTGGCGATACAGATGCGCGTCAACAGCTCTCGGCCGCCGACGACGGGAACGAAGTCCGGGGGCGGTCCGCGAACGCCCGCCGACGCGGCCCGGGACAAGGGCGTGAGGACCAGAATCAGCGCCGCGATGAGGAACAGCAGCGGAAGCGCCGGGAGGCCACCGGCGGGCGGGGCGGCCGACAGCACGCAGTGAACGGCATGGGGCGCACAGAGATTCGCATGCCCGTCGGCGACGACCCGAGCCGAGCCGGGAACCGGGTCGATCACAGTGGCGGCCGCGGCGGGGGCCGAATGCCCGTGCCGCTCACCCCCGAACAGTCCGCAGTCCGCCATCGGCACGAGCAGCAACACCACCGTCAGCCGCATCAGCGCCGCGCGGTGACCGGCCCCTACCCACGTCCCACACCATCCTAGCGCGAATCAGCCTGTCCAGGAACATTTTTCACTCGATCGCCGCAGGCTCACAAGTCGTGATCGACATCACCTCGCCACAATCTACTATCTACGTACGTAGATCGTTGGATTTGTGTGAGCGATTCCACGATCCCTCAGCAAACCCTAGTACCGAGAGGACATCCGAGCCCATGAACAACGATTCCACCCTGCGCCGCCGGATAACCGCGCGAGTTGCCGCCGCATCGCTCACCATCGGGGCGGTCACGCTGCTCACGGTTCCCGCCGCCGCCGCTCCCCCCATCGGCCCCACCCACGCCACGAACCACAACGGCGGCGGCCACGCCGACCCCCGAGGCGGCGGCGACCGCGGCTACGGACACGGCCGCGGCGGCCACAATCAGCTCCACGACGACAACGCCACCGTCAAAGGCCACGGCGGCGGCGACGGCTACATCCCACCCCACCCGCACACCCACTAGCACAGCCCGTCCCGCCATGCCGCGAATCCTCTGCCGACGTCGAATCCCGTACCGCTCCCAGCGTGCTCGACGGCCCCTCCCACCAGCCCTGCTCGTCCGGCCGCTGGAACGCCTCGCGCACACATCCGCGCGCGAGGCGCTCGAGGCGCGGCCACCTCGGCGGCCGAATTGACAACGGCGGCAATGCCGATCTACGAGGCGTGGACTGCGATCGCCGATAGCCCGCTGCTCTCCGAGCTCTACCGGTACCCGCATACGGCGACCGAGCCCGATCCCACCCTCGAGATCCCCTGGGACCGCGCCTCCGACAGCTCGATCACATCCGGCCGTGGCGGTCGCGCAGCAGGTCGACACCGGGTCCGGTGAGGTCGG
Source organism: Nocardia seriolae NBRC 15557 (assembly GCF_007990715.1). Taxonomy (GTDB): domain Bacteria; phylum Actinomycetota; class Actinomycetes; order Mycobacteriales; family Mycobacteriaceae; genus Nocardia; species Nocardia seriolae. The sequence continues at coordinate 18,146 of NZ_BJWY01000111.1, forward strand.
CGAGAGCGGATGCGCGACCGGCGATCGCCATGATGACCGCCTCCGCGGTACCGGTCACCAGTGGACCGCGGCCGTGTTCCCACGGCACATCCGTTGCGAGGAAACGGAGTCCGCGCATGGTGCGGCCGGGGCGCAGGAACGGGTCGGGATGACGCAGCACCGCCAGCAGCCGCCGGGCCGGGATCTGTCTCGGGAGCCCCAGCGGGCGGCGCAGGTCCTGGTGATGAATCATGTTGTCGGCCAACGCGATCAGTGGCGCGGAACGGGTGAAGAAGCCGAGATCCACGGTGGATTCGAAACGCGTCAGCAGCTCGCCGACTCCCAGTGCGTGGCCACGCCGGATGTACAACGCGTTCAACCGGTCCGGTGATCCACCGGCGCGCAGGATCTCCGCGGCGTACCCCAGCGGTGGTGTCGCATCGTAGAGCAGGTGGGCGACCACGTCGCGGACTCGCCAACCGGCACAGAGTGATTCAGCCTCCCACTGCTGGGGTGTGAGCGTGCGCAGCAGGTCGGCCAGCTCGCGGCGCTCCTGCGCCACCATCGTGCGCGCCTCGGCGTTCCCGATCCTCATGGTGTTCCCCGTTCTTGCCCGCAATGGGAGGTGGGTCGGTCTTGACGGCATACAACCAAACGTGACCACTGATCACTAAGCGATCAATGATTACCTGGGAGCCGCCGCATGGCATCGCCGCTCGAAACGACAGTGACAGAGAGGCTCGACCCCTGGGCCGCCGAGCTCGGCGCCGACCGCACCGCCTACACCAATCACGTCCTGCGCGTGCTGTCGTTCTGCGACGCACTGGCCGGACATCGGCCGGGTGACCCCGCTGGGCCGAGCTCGCACGAGGAGTTCCTGACCGCCGCCGTCTTCCACGACCTGGGCGTCTGGACCGCACACACCTTCGACTATCTGCCGCCGTCGATCGAGCTCGCCCGGCAGTGGCTCGCCGACAACGGCCACGCGGATCTGATCCCGCTGGTCACCTCGATGATCGACGACCACCACAAGCTCCGCCGCGCGAACGGCCCGCGGGAGGTCGAACTGTTCCGCCGGGCCGACGCCGTCGACGTCTTCGCCGGACTGCGGCGATTCGGAATGACCCGCGAGGACTATCGCGCGGTGGCGCACCGGTACCCGGACGCGGGTTTCCACCGCCGTCTCGCCGAACTCGGCGTCGGCCGAATTCGCAGCCATCCCCTGTCGCCCTTGCCAATGGTCAAGTGGTGACAGACCGCGAGCCGCATCGGTTGCGCGAAACCCCCTACCGGACAGGAGAATCCATGAAGAGCACGATCGGCACGGTGGCGATGGCGGTCGGTGTCACGCGTATCGCACTCGGGCTGGGCTACATGTTCGCCCCCGGAACGCTGGGCCGCGCATCGTTCGGTCCGGGCGTCGACAGCCCGCAACTCCGCGTCACCAACAAGATGCTGGGATCACGGGAGCTCCTGGTCGGTGCGGCGACTCTCACCGCGGCCCAGAGCAATTCGCCTGCGCTCGGGACCGTTCTGCTCGGCGCCGCCGCGGCCGACGCCTGGGACGGATACTCCGCGCTGTCCACGAAGGGCGCCTCGGTGTACGCCAAATCGGCGATCGGCGCGGTCGCGCTGACCGCATCCGCGATCGAGGCGTTCGTCGGCGCGTGCGCCACCCGAACCCACCGAGCGGCCTGACGTGGCCGATGCGAGCCGAGACGCCCCCGCGTCGCCGACCAGACGGGCCGAACGGCGGGTCGAGACCATTGCCGAGATCAAAGAGCAAGCACGCCGCCAGCTTTCGACGGAAGGCACGGGCGGACTGTCGCTGCGCGGCATCGCGCGCGCCATGCGCATGTCGCCCGCCGCGTTGTTCCGCTATTTCGACAGCCAGTCGGCGCTGATCACCGCGCTGTGCGTCGACTCCTACGACTCGCTGACCGAGGCCATGGCAGCCGCGCAGGAGCGCGCCGGGTCGCATCCGGCCCTGCGGTGGCAGGCCGGGTGTGAGGGGGCGCGGAGTTGGGCCCTGGCGCATCCCGCCGAATTCGCCCTGATCAACGGCACCCCCTTTCCCGGCTATCAGGCCCGGTCCGCGGAGACCGGCCCCGCCGCCGGGCGGCTGATGACCGTCGTCGCGACCCCCTACCTGAATGCCGTCGCGGCGGGCGCGGCCGATCCGGACGCCACCCTGGTCCCGCCACTGTCCCCGGGACCGCAGCTCGGCGGCGACACCGGTACCGGCACGCCGGTGCCCGGAATCCTGATCAACGCGTGGGCTTCGATTCTCGGTTTCATCGCCGGGGAGACCTTCGGCAGCCTCGCCCTGCTGATCTCCGACCCGGACGCGCTTTTCGCCAGCCATGTGCGAACGGTCATGCGCGGCATGGGTTTCCGCGAGGACTCGCCAACCCCATAGCACCCCCGATCCGATCGAGGAAGGAATCTCGTGATGGCCGCACTCGGTGCACGATCCCGCGACATCCGACAACGCATCATGGACCAGGTCCGGCGCAGCGGGACCGCGCCGACGATCGCCGAACTCCGCGCGCAGTTCCAGCTCTCCGACGAGGAACTGTCCGCCGACCTGCGGGACCTCGAGGGCGCGATCTGTGTGGCGCGCCAGGACGCGGAGCACGCCGACAGCCCGGTCTTCCAGGACGAGCCGCTGGCCGATCCGCAGCCCGCGCTGGGCGAGATCGTCTACGCGCGCCCGTTCGCCACCTTCCCCAATCACTACCGGATCAGCGTCGACGGGCAACAGCGCTGGTTCGCCGAATGCGCGGTCGAGGCGTGCGCGATATCCGGGCAGTTCCCGGGATCGGAAGTGGTCGTCGAGTCGGTGTGCCGACAGACGAAAGTGCCTGTCCGCCTTGTCGGTAGGGACGGAATCCTGCTCGACTTCGCCCCGAAGACGCTGCGCGTGCACCTCGGCTACCCGCTGCGCGAGATGCCGTACCGGGTCGTCGGCTGGTGCGATTACAACAGCTTCTTCGCCTCCGAGGACGCCGCCGACCAATGGCGAAGCGAGCACCCGGACGTCCACGGCATCACCCGCTCCCCCGAACAGATGTCCAGGCTCATCGCCGAAATCCTGGCACCCGGCCGCCTGGATCACCACTACCAGCCCGACCTGCCGCTACGCGCCCTGACCCGCGCCCCCGCCCGCTTCGGGTTGACCCGCGCCTCCCGGTTCAGCGTCCAGGTTCTCGACCCGTTCTGGCTTCCCACACGCCGGATGCTGATCGACTGGCGACGCCGTGGACTCGGCAACTTCCTCCGGCTCCACCTGTAGCGCACGAATCGGGGCTCGACGATTGCCCAAACGGCGGCGGGCAATATCGGCGATTTGCGAATGGATTGCCTGATCCCGACACTGGAAGGCTTCGGCCTCATGAACAGTGTGGTTCGGTCGGCGCTGCGCCGACGCGGCTCGATCGCGATGCTGACCTCGGCATTGCTGACCGGAGCAATGACTCACCCGGGTATGGCCGCAGCCGCCCTGGCGGTACTCGACTGGATGGGACTCGAGCGCGTGGTCCGCGACCAGTACGAGATCATGCTGCACGAGGTGCCCGACCAGGCGCAGCGGCAGCGCCGATTCGTCTGCACCGGAATCTCTCTGGGCGGGCTCGTGACCGGATTCTTCGCCGATTGGGATTTCGACGGGCGGCCCGGCGCGGACCAGTGCGCCGCCTTCGCCGCCCAGGACTCGATGATCACTTCCGATCCGGTCGCGATCCAGAACATCCCGGTCCTGCATGATCTCACCAATGCCATTGTCTCCCCGACGGATACCGTGGTGCAGGCCGGATTCCACGCGGGCATCATGCCGCGCATCTTCGGCCCGGTGCCGGTACTGGGCACCAGGACGTTCATGCTGCTGCGCCTGGCCGGACTCGCCGCGCACCTGGATCCCGACGGCGAGAGCCGGTTGCTCGCGCACCTCCCGCACGATCTGAAAATGGATACGGCGCTGAACTATCTGTTCGCGCCGAGCTGGAGCGCGTTCGCCACCAATGGCGGCGACGGCACCGGAACCATCCGCGACTACCGCTTCACCAATGCCGCCCTGCTGGGCGTGCTCATCGACAACAACTCCACGAACTTCACCCTGTTCCAGCAGGGCGTGGGCGCGCTGAGCGGCGGCCCGGTGCAGGAGAAGACCTTCCCCAATCCCGGATCCCTCACGCAGCTACCGCTTTTCGGTAGTTTCCTGAAGTTCACCGCCGGTACGCAGCAACGTGTCGCGCCGACCGACCGCACCGCGCTCTATACCTGGCGCAACTTCGACGACACGCGGGCGTCCCGTACACCACGCCCGGGCACGAGGTCGCCGACATCCACGACGCCGCAAGGCAACTCGCCATGGGATCGCCATATGCGTACTGGGAGAACTACTTTCCGCTGCGCGTGGTCGTCGACATCGGCGCAGGCTACGGCGGCGCGCGCAGCGGCGAAATGGCCGGGCTGCGCTATCACGGCATGAGCCGCACCAAACCCAACTACGTCGCCTGGGCCGGTGACAGTGGCGTGCAGGCCACCGCGGGGACCTTCTTCCCGCCCCCGCCGCCGCGACGGTGGTGTCGCTGCCCGGCTACAACCACGTCGACACCATCGCAGCCGCCGCCGTGCAGAACGACGGAACCCCCGACTACAGCGGCGAGATTCTCGCCCGATTCATCCGGACGCTCGGATGAACCGCCCGCTCACCGCCCTGACCTGCGGCACCGCGACGGCGCTCGTCCTCACCGCGCTCCCGCTCGCGGCGCACGCCGACCCGGCGCGCCTCGGCGTCCCCGACCGCGAGATCGTCACCCCGATCACCGGCGATCCGGGCCTGGGCGATGACGTCGAGGCGAGCTACGTGCGACTGCACTATCCGAGCCCGCATTCGACGATGGCGCACCCGGAGAGCTGCGACTGGATCGGCTACGTGCGCTACCACTCCAAGCGAGGCCCGGCCGATACCGCGGACACCGACGCGGTGCTCACGGTGCAGCCCGGAACCTATTCCGGCGCGGCGAATTTGAACATCCAGGGCCCGCAGGTGGTGCGCAAGGCGGCCGAAAAGGGCAAGCACGTCGAGTACGTCGCCTTGCAGCGTCGATCCAACTGCGCCGAGGACCGGACCGGGTGGGAGGCGGCCCACCGCGCCGACGACTATCACGTCGCGGCCGACTACTACTTCCACGGGAAGGAGATCGACGGGCACACGTATCACTATCAGACCCCGCAGGACCTCGCCTACCTGGGCGAATACGGGCTCACCCTGACTCTGGACGACTGGCGCGCGGTCATCGAGCACCTGCTGCCCGATCCCGCCCGGCGCACCAAGAGCTTCTGCGGCGGACACTCGCTCGGCGCCTTCCTGACCGGGCCGATGATGGGGTGGAACTTCGCCGGTGATCCGAACGCGGCCGACTACGCCGGGTTCAATCTGTGCGGCGGCGGCCTCATCCCCGAAGACGGATTCGCCATGACCGATCCCATCGGCCTGTCGGGGACCGGAGTGATCGATCAGGTGATGTCGGCGGCGGGCGGAGTGCTGAAGAAGGGCGTGAACCTGCTGATGACCAACGGGCTGGGGGTCGCCCAGCTGCCGGTGATCGCGGCCTCGGAGGTGATGAACACCTACTACCTCGCCGCCATGGCCGCCGACCAGCGCCCGGACGCCGAGAGCGATATCAAGAGCATCGTGCCGCGCGAGCTGCGCACCGAACCCTGGATGCGGCTGTTCTACGGCAAGGACTACCTGGATCTGTTCACCGGCGCGAATGTGCCCGACGACTTCCGGGTCACCAACACCGCGCATCTGGGCATGTTCTTCGATCAGAACTCGGCAGAATACGTGCTGCAGGCCGGGATGGGGTTCTACGACTGCCCGGTCGAGGGCAAGACCTATCCCCTGCCCAATGGCCTGGCCTCGGTCCCGATCCTCGGGCCGACGCTGTTCGTCGTTCCGCTGCGGGTCGGCTACGGGCAGAACTACACGCCCGCGAACCACCAACAGCTGTGTGGCTGGCGCAACTACGACGGGGTCGCGCCGTCGAGCATCGACGGGCCGATCCTCGGGCGTGGTCCGGCCACCGACCAGGATCACGAGGTGACCGACATCCGGCAATTCGCGCACGCGATGAACCCCGGCTGGCAGCCCACCGGATACTTCGAGGAGTACACGCCGCTGCGGCTGATCACCGACACGGTCTTCGCCATGGGCATCGGTCGCGACGGCGACCTGGCCAAGATGACCTACCGGTCGGGCGGCATCCTGAACTTCCTGTTGCACGGGGATCGCTGGCAGAGCACCCCCGCCGGTAGACGCAATCTGACGTTGTTCTCGGGCGACTCGCCGGTGCAGAACGCCGGTCTGGGCGGATTGGTGCCCTACAACGCGAAGTTCATCCCGGGCTACCGCCACTACGACGTGGTGACCGCCGCCGAGAAGCAGAACAGCGGCATGCCCGAACTCGCCAGCTCCGACATCGCGAATTTCATGATCCAGGGAACCTGAGCGGACTGCCGACGTAAACACTGGTCACTCAGGTGATCAGTGTTTACGTCCGCCGGATCGATGCCACCAATGGGACTCCTGACCGCGGTCACCGTGCGATCGTCACGTCCCTCGCAGATCGGAGGGAGTGCCCATGCATCCGAATCGTTCGGCTCACCCGCCGGGCCCCTCGCCCCGGAGAGCACCCTGGTGGACATCCTGCGCCGACACGCCAGCCACTTGATACGCGAATTCACCGCGGACACAATGTCTTTCAACGAACTGCCGCAATCCATCCTGGACGCCGACTTCGTGTCCAGCGCCCAGCGCAACATCACACTGTTCTTCGACTACCTCGCCGACGGCGTCGAACCGACACCGGAGGCGACCCGCCCTCTGATCGACCGCGCCACCGAACTGATCCACGACGGCATGTCAGTCGCCGAGGCGCTGCGGAACTACCGCGAGGGCGCGCGATTCCTGTGGAGCCACCTCACGCCCCTGCTCGAACGCCACGGACCGCACCTGCTGTCCGAATTCGGCTCCCGCCTGGCCGGCTACCTGGGGCTGATCACCGCCCGCATCGCCGAGGCGCTGGTGGCCGACGCCCGTCGGCCCCGCTGGGAGCCACTCGAGCACCAGCACGAGATCGCCGACGCCCTGCTCAGCGGCCGGGCCCCGAGCGACGACCCCGAAATCCCGCTCGCCGCAGCATATCTGGTAACCGTCATCCGCCTGGGCGACGCGGCCCCCGGCACCCTCACCGCCGTCCGCAGAACCCTCGCCGCGGAACCGGGCACCCTGCTGCACCGCGACGCCAGCGGCTGGACCGCCCTACTCCCCCTCACCACCGATCCCCTGCCCCCTCCCCTCCGCCGCCTGACCACCGGCGCGACCATCCACGACCCGACAAACCAAGGGCCACAGCCACATCCGAAACTATGGCTGGGCACCGCCGCCGCCCCCGCCCACGACGCCATCCCGGCCGCCCACCGCGAAGCCCGCATCGTCGCCGACACCGACCGCTGCCTCCACCTCCCGAAATCGTCTGCCGCAGTGAGGACATCCCCCTCGAATACGCCCTCGCCGCCGCCGGCCCTGCCCGCCGGACCCTCGCCGCGGTGCTGACCCCACTCGCCGACCACCCGCTCCTGACCGAAACCCTCGAAGCACTGATCAGCCACCAGCTCAACACAAGCGCGGTCGCCCGCACCCTTCACGTCCACCGCAACACCGTGAACTACCGACTCGCCAGAATCGCCGACCTAATACT
>NZ_BJWY01000112.1 GCF_007990715.1 Nocardia seriolae NBRC 15557
AGTATTAGACCGTGTCTCACGTGGTCGATTTCGATCTCGACCTCGCCAGTTTCTTGTAGCCGGTGAGCACTGCGGCCAGAGTGAGAAAGGCCAGGTAGTGAGTGGCTTTTCGGTCGTAGCGGATGTTGAGCCGGTGGTAGCCGGTCAGCCAGGACGTAGGGTCGGCCGAGCGGCGAGGTTCCAGCGGTGTGCTGGTCCTTTTCCACTCGGCCTCCCACCGAACCGGACTTGATAGTTTACTGATCATCCGGCTCTCCAGTGAATTATTGCGTCAGTGATGCGGCCGGGTGCCCGTCGTGGATGTGGCCGTGGCAGGCAGCGCAGACCACGAGAGTCTTGCGCCGCCGGTTGCTCATGGCGGTAATCCATTGGGGCATAAGCGGTCCGGGTATTCCGAGTTCTGCGAGTTTGCGGATGTGATGGACCTCGACGCTGCCCGTTGTTCCGCAGAGTTCGCAGGTGTCCGCCAGGAGCCTGGTGAGGATCTCCTTGTGCGGGTAGTCCACCCGGATCGGCTGTGAATCAATGACTTTCGCCGTTCTCTGCCTCCGGAGCGGTTGCCCGCCGAACCGTGCGACCAGTGGCTGGCGGCCGGGTCGTTCGATCCGCGCTTCGAAACAGGTGCGCGGCCCATGCGGCGTCGCGATCTTGGCCTTGTGCTTGGTGGCCATCTTCGACGCCGACGAGCGATGCTTGGCTGCCAGGGTCTTGAGCATCGAGGTCTCCATGACCCAGCGCAGCCGATGCAACCGGTGAACGTCCCCGGCGAGCAGGTAATACTGGACGATGCCCCGGTAGAAGGCCCCGAACGTGGCGACGATGCTGTAGTCGCTGCCGTGGATCAGGGGCTTCTGCTTCGCGGGTTTGCCGCGGTGCAGGTAGGGCATGGACTTGGCCTTGATCACCGCCTGCGGGACACGAAGCGCGACCTGTCCGTTGACCCTTCGGTAACGGCCGGTCTTCTTCGTGTCGTTGTGCTGGACGGTGATCTCGTAGCCAAGGAACCGGGCCGCGCCTGTGCGGGCGTGGGTGATCAGCGTTTTCTCTTGGGACAGTTCCAGTTTGAGATCATCACGCAGGAACTGCGCCAACCGCGGTTTGATGTCCTGGGCTTCGGCCTTGGGTCCGGCGAACCCGAGCAGATGATCATCTGCGTACCTGCAGTAGCGCAACCGCCGATATCCCGGATCATCCGGATCAGCGCTGGGCAAGCTGACCATGCGCCGCCGCCATATCCGGGCCTGGACCCGATCACCGCGCCGACGCGCCTTGGCCAGCTGATTCTGCAAGTCCAGGTAGGCAGGGTTACGCGCCCTGCGGTCCCCTCGGGTGTATTCCGGGATCAAAGTCTTCTCGACGAACTGATCGAGTTTGTGCAGATAGATCGAGGACAAGATCGGGGACGCGACCCCACCCTGAGGAGCACCCGAGAGGGTGGCACCCCATTTCCAGTCCTCGAGGTATCCGGCCGTGAGCATGTTGCGCACCAGCCGCAGGAAACGGTTGTCGTGGACGCGTTCGGACAGGATCTCGATCAGACGTTGGTGATCGAGCGAGCCGAAACAGTCGGCGATGTCACCCTCGATGAACCACGCGGTCCCGGTCCAGGTGTTGGAGATCTCCCGCAACGCGGTGTGACAGCCGCGTCCTGGACGGAACCCGTGGGAGCGATCGGAGAACGTCGGTTCGTAATAGGCCTCCAGCAGCAGGCGCACCACCTCACCGACGAGCTTGTCGCTCCAGGTCGGCAGCCCCAACGGGCGGGTCTTGCCGGTGTTCTTCTTCGGGATGTGCACTCGCCGGACCGGGCGGAACCTGTAGCGCTCGTGGCGCATCGCATCGATGATGCGGTCGATCTTCGCCCGGGACATGCCGTCCACGGTTTCCGGCGTGACCCCGGCCGTCATCGCCCCCTTGTTGGAGTAGATGCGCCCGTAGGCCAGTAGATACAACTGCGGGTTGAACAGTTGCCGATACAGCTCTGTCAACGGCAGATTCCGCTTGCCGCGTTCACGCAGGACACCCAGCACCGTTGCGGCGCTCTGCATTTCGCATACCTCCCGAGCATCGAGTGTCCAATTCACCTGGCCCCCTTCGCCCTGCGGACGGCTTTCCCGCCCTCCCTGGCCGGGCGTGACTCCGGCGACTACTACGAGGCCTCCGTCGCCCTGGGACTCGCGTCCGGTAGGCGATCCCGCGATTCGTGCGTGCCGTACGTGACAGCGTGACGTAGGCGCCCCACTCATCTCCTTGAATGCCCTCGCTGGACATCGCCCCGCACCCCGGAGGTTGCGTCGGCCAACCTTCGATTCCGACGCAGGGCGCGGCACCGGTTTCAGCGGTCGTTTCCGGTGGATGGGAACTTGCATCGACTGGAGATTACGGTTCAGGCAATCCAGCTTTCGCCTTATCACGCGGGCCCCTCCGGCACCCCGTCCCCGACCACTGGGCCCGGCCACCGGATTCTCTGGCATGCTGTTGTCCCGTTAGCCTTTCGGCGTCAGGTCAGCCATTCGACCCAAGAACCTCCCTCCAAGTCCCTCCCGGCTGAACCGGGGATACGACACGCCGCTTCGCGGCGCACAAGGTGCGCTCGATGACCCAGCGGTATCGGCCCAAACGGTCGCTGGACTCGACGCCCTCGCATGCGATCCGGACAGCGATGTCGCGGTCACGCACCCCTCGCCGCAGCTCGGCGATGTCGTATGCCTTGTCCGCGTGCAGTTTCGCCGGTCTGTGTCGCCGCGGACCTCGGCGCGACCGCACCGCCGGGATCGCTTTCACCAGCGGGCGTAGGGCGTCGGCGTCATTGGTATTGGCCGCCGAAATCCCCACCGACACAGGGATTCCCGCGCGATCGGACAGGACATAAATCTTGGAGCCGGATTTGCCGCGATCGACCGGACTCGGCCCGGTCAGATCGCCCCCCTCTTTTCGCCCTCACGCTCGCCGCATCGATCACCGCCCGAGACCAGTCGCTCAAGCCTTGACTGCCCCAACTCGTCGAGCACGGCCCGGTGCAGACGCCGCCACAGGCCGACCTTGGTCCACACCGTGAACCGCCGATGCTCGGTCGGCACGGTGACCCCGAACGACGACGGCAGCATCCTCCACGCACAACCGCTGGTCAGCACGTACACCACGGCGGTGAACACCGCCCACTGATCGGTCGGCGCGGAACCGCCACCCTGCTTGCGCGGGGCGAACTTCGGCAACAACGGCTCGGCCAGCTCCCACAACTCATCAGGCACCAAACGGCGCGACAGCTCATCGGCCACCGCCGGACATTATGGCGCGCAACCGAATCCGACACGCGGCAAACGAATCACAACAACATGAGACACGGTCTTAAGTTAACGGTATCGAGAGCCGTTCCCAGTAGAAGTCACCGAACTTCTTGGGCTCCTTACCGCGGTTTGCGAGCTTGGCCTTGAAGACCCCCCAGTCGTGCCGGACGACATCGCCCGACCAGTAGCGCTTGTCGGCCCGCCAAGCGCTGATGCGGTCGATGTCGCGACAGGGATCGGTTCTGAGAGTCGCGGACCCGAACCCGACGGAGAAGCATGTGGACGCACCCACTGAGTATGAGGGAGGCTCCATTGCGGCGGCCGGGGCACTCAGCCCGGCGATGGAGAAGGCAACCAACGCCGTGCCGGTAATCGCGTATTTCCGTGTGAGTTGATTCATGCCAATGAGAATATTTGCTGCGAGATTGCGTTGCATCAGCACAACGGCGCGAAGTGAATATACAAAAGATGTACCTCAAGGGATGAGCCGGACGAAGCGGACGTGGTCGGCGGGCTTCCCGCCAAACGGCGACGACACCGGCTCGAGTGCCGCCGATCGCGCGTCTCCGATCAAGATTCATCTCGACAAGACATATCCGAAGCTTGTCCGGTCAGAAGGTAGCGCTCGAAGACCGGCGCAGCACATGAATGCTCTTCCAGGGTGCCGTGACCGATCGCTTCTCGGGCGATAAGTGCCCCGTTACGCAGTTGGCGAGCCGCGTTCTGCGCATTGACGAGAGGAGTGACCGGGTCGATTGTGTTGTTAAGGAGCAAGATCTGAGAATCCCCGGAATAGTGGATGGGGTGCGGTGCGACCGTCGCCTGAGTCGGCCATGTCGCACAGGGTCGATATGAGTCGAGAGGGCCGAAAATGCTGGATTTTTCGGTGGCCTCGGCGACAACCTTGTCCATTTCACTTTGCGATCGCTGATCGGGTGTAACCCACATGCACACGACTGCTGTATTCGCGAATACGTGGTTCAAATTGCCGCGATGCCCATTTATTGGGTCGTACCCGTAAATCCCATCCACTAGAGCGCGGATTCCAGTGGCGTCACCGCCCATGGCGGCGGCCAATTCTCCGACGTAGACCGGCCAAGTTTCCGGAGGCACGTACATCACGGCAACAAGAAAACTGCGGATGTCGGAGCCGTTCACCGGCCGATCGGGCTACCCCTCGACAGAAAGCGGTGCGGCCGTGGCACGGCCGATCATGTCCACGACCTTATCGCGCACCGCGCCCGCATCGTCGCCGAGCGGACATGTTTCGGCAAGGCAACGCTTTACGAAATTCTCGAAGACCGTATCGAGCGACTCGGCCACTCCAATCATGAACTCGCCCTGAGAAAGGGATGCGTCCATGAGCGAGTCCAGAACCATCCTGCCGACTTTGTCCGGAAATCTCTCCGCGTAGTACTGGCCTATCAGGGTTCCATAGGAGTGCCCATAGAAGTGCAATTTGTCGTCTTTGAGGACCGCCCGCAGGATATCCAGGTCCGCAGCGACGTTCTCTGTTCCTATATGTGGCAGCAGCCAGGCAAAGGTGGATCTGCAGGAGTCGGAATAATCCCTCGCCAATTGTAGAAGACGACTTCGGTCTCCTGCCGCCTCGGCGGCTCTTTGCTCAGCGTCGAGATGGTCCACCTGCGAAGAATCCATGCACACGATCGGACTGCTGCTTCCGACACCACGCGGATCGAACCCGACGATATCGTATCGCGCCCGCACTTCAGGGGTGGCCCAACTTGGATCGACCGCGAACCTGACGCCCGAATCGCCCGGCCCACCCGGATTGACCAGCAACGAGCCGATCCGGCGGGTCGAGTCTGTCGCCGGCGATTTCAGCAACGCCAACTCGATACGCCGCCCGTCCGGATCCGCGTATTCGAGCTGCACCTCGACCTTGGCGCATTGCTTCCCATCCTCACAGGGCACCCACGTGGGCTCCTGCCGGTAGAAGGCTTTCAACGCCGTGGCATCTTCGCCGCCCGAGACCGGGGATCACTGTTCGGGCGTTTTCGACTGGCCGCATCCGGAAAGCGTAAGCGACAAGAGCATGGTGGCCAGCACAGCTCCAATATTGGACCGCGAAAGAGGAATCATATTGAGAAACCAGCCTTCTTGGGGATTGGACCGAAAGTTCCAGCGCTCCGCAACCCTCGGCGGAATCCATCAGACTTTTCATCCGCCATGGATGACGTTGCAGCAGTTGATGTTTGACGCGGTGCACCTCCCAGCGGATGGACGAAGCCCCTGGTGAAGTGAGATTGCTGAGATCTATATTCAACCAGGGAATTCCGTGTTGTTTCGCCGTTCCGCGCTGCCGTTGCCACGCCGGACCCTCCATTTCCTCGCGCAACTGATCCGTCGGCACCGCCGCGCGGCCGGATCGTCCCGGCGCAAGTTCTGCCCAGTCCATCAAACGCCGCTCACGTCAGCTCACCTGCGGAAAGGCAAAATTCTCCGCGACCTCACGGCGCTCGTGCACCCCGGCTCCGGCGCACCGCCCGAATGGAGGATGACGAGCGCTTGGAGGCTGGTTGCCACCGCAGCCCTCACCATGAAACAAATAGTGCAAGCAAAAGAATATGGAACAGCGAGCACGGCCACAAACACGCCGATCATAACGGCTCGGCGCCGGACAGAGTCTCGATGTTTATTTACTATGATCATTGTGTCCTTTCTTGAATGGGATAGAATCCACCCGTTCATCCATAGGCAGCGCGCGCAGGGAACACCGGGGTCGTCATCGTCTCCGATGCGGCGCGGTCAACATGAACCCGACCAGTCCCGACAGCGAGTATAGGGTGATCATCGCGAGTGACATCGGCCAGCTCAATGTATCACGAATATCGGTCAGCATTCCGATGTTGGCAGCGAGACGCAAGATGTTCTTTGCAACACCCAGCAGCGCCGCCAGTCCGAGTGGAAGCAGGGCTAAACGAATCTTGTTCGGCACCCGAACGATCATTACGGTCGCGAGGATGGCGAGATGAGCGGTCAAAGCGATGATGGCAGCGACGTAAGAATACACTACAGCAGGTCCACCGAGATCACCGACGTATTTGGCCGCCGTTGTGGGCGCGTCGGAAATGGACCACAGGCTCACCATGAGGATTGCTGCCGCCACGACGCCGCGGACGATCCATGGACCGACTTCTTCGGCTCCCCAGGCGCGCGCAACCAGAATTCCGAGATAGCCAGCTGCGGTTGCTACGAGCAGATCGCCCAGGAGATCGGTGAAGTTGCATAGGTGAACCCCGCCGGCGGTGCGCGAATCCAGCCAAGGGCTGCTCAACATCACGGGGTGGCGGAGCCCGGAGCCGAGCATCAACGACGTCAGCGCCATGGTGAACGGCCGTGATTCCGGGGCGCTCCTCCACATGGTCAGCCGCACTGTCACCATGATGGCCGCAATGGCGAAACAGCAAGCTTCGATGGCCACGCCGAGGCTCACGTCAGTAGTCCTTCCGCACCGCAGTGGTGTTGTCAAGCTGGCGGCGCCGACGCTGTTTTTCCCCGGCATCTTGTGCGGGTTCGACGATGGCGCCCAGGGCGTCGTGCAGTCGCTCCTTTTCTCGCCGTGTCAACTCATCCACTAGTTGCAGCTGTATCGCCGATCTCAACCGTGAGCTCGCCACGGCACGGAGAGCCTCGCCTTCCTCGATGAGCCCAACCGCTTCCAAGCCGTCGACCCGATTCACCCCATATACCCAGGAAGAATCGATGACGGTCTCGGCGATCGGCGGATAACTCTCTCGCAGATGCCGCCCGACGCGGCTGTCGCCGATACCCCTCCGAGCGGCGATCGTTCGCTCGCTGCCACTGCCGGCGACACTGTTACGCCATTCCAGAAAACGTTCAATGCGCTGGGTCACGCTTCATAGTTTCCCAGAGACTTGCGAAGCGCAGGTCCTGGGGGCATCACTTCGTCATGCGTTGCCCTTCGACCGATCCGTGGGCACAATCCCAGGGCATGACACTTGCCTTCGCTAACGAAGCAGTTTGTCGAGCGAACATCTACCGTTTGGCATTCGCGCCGAGAGGAGAATGCCGCGGCAATACACCGATGCGAATGCACCGCCGTCTCCTATCGGACGCCAGGTCGGCTAGCCGTAGTAAAGAGTTCGCATCATAATCAGGATTGAAGCATGGCGATCGATCGAATCCCGTCCGAATCAGGATTCCAAAACGATCCTCGCCGAAGGGACGTCCTGGAGAAGGGAACACTCCAGGACGTCCTCAGCACAGGCCGCCCTACATCAGCGTCCGAACGACCCCGTGAAAAGGGTATTCAAAATACCACTCAACGCGGCGCTACCGGTGTTGAAAATCACAGGGATCACAACGAACCTCATTTCTGTGTATTCATTCTTCCGAATGTTGCCGGTTCCGTCCGGCGCCAACAACATTAGTCGTTGCCGCCTAGCTAAAAGCTGGCAATAAGCTTAAGAAAAGCTGAGATTGTTGAGCAGTCGTAAATCAATAAGCCGAAGTTACAATTCACGTGAAAGCACGAAATATCCGATTGTCACATCTGGCTCCGAAGCGCACTCCATTTGAGCGCTTCGACCGTTCCACGACGAATCGGATATTACCAAATAAATTGTCGACATCTCACGAAAATACTTGCAACGGAGCTGCCGCACACGCCCCCGAGGCCGCCTTTCGCTCCAGCATCGAACCGATCGCCCGCGGACCGATCTCTCGCGCAACGCGGTCGGTCTGCCATATCGGGATCGCCGACACACCCCAGACCTCGGAGGAAACAGACTCGTCCCAGTCCTCAGCGTCGACGGCCAGCGGAGACCCGAGAGCATGGTGTCGCCCAGAGCGCATCGCGACGCATCCCGATACCCGGCGACACGTCCGCGTCAGCAGGCGCGCGGGAGCCGCGGCTTACAGCGGTGTCACCGTTACGGGTCGACTACCGGCGATCGCCGACGATCGGCGGGCCGGTGCCCGTTTCGTCTCCTGCCTCCCATTGATCATTCCTTTCCACAGTGCAATGTCCATGGCCGCGTCCACCCGGATCGGATCACCACGGGTGGCAAGCGATGCGGATGAAAGAACGCCCGAATCCTTCACTGTGCTCAAACCGTGGCATGAGCCGTGAGTCCAGCGTCGTTACCACGGCCAGGCCCGTCGGTCGTTCGCGGATCGTCCCACCGTCCGCGAACCATCGACATTACGTGCCCGTTCCGAAAGTACATCATTACGGTCGAGTTATGCAACACAATTGACGTCGGCCTGTTCAGGTTGATCATGGTCGTAACTTGTCATTACCTGCAGTTACCAGGGCGTTCCGATCAGCCCCTACACTGGAAGATCGATCCGTGGTGACCCGACTTCGGGACAGGAGAACGGCTACGCAGTTTCGGACCACGGCCGAGGCGCCCGAGCCCATGCGGGGTCCGGAGGTCCAGTCCGAGGTGGTCGAAGCGCTGGGCGCCCGGCCGCCGTTGACAGTCACGATCAACGGGCACTGCTGGAAGAACCGAGTCGCCCTTGTGTGCGGTTGCCACCCGATCGGCCTCGGTCACGCCGACCGCCAGGCCGCGGATGTCGAGATCGGCGAGGCGATCGAGGTGGAAGTCGAACTCGACACCGCGCCGCCCATCGTCGTCGAGCCCGCGGCTTCGCCGCCGCCCTGACGCGGACCCGGTCGCGCGTGCGGCCTGCGATGAAATTCACCCGTAGCCGGGAGCGCGAACACATGCACGCGATCGAGAGCATGAAGAAGGCCGAGACCGTGAGCGGCGCATCGGAAAGGCCATCCCACCCTGCGCGGCTGAAACATGCGCGAGTCGAGTATGCGTTTGTTTTTCGCGCGCGACCAGGGAATCCGACACCGGAGTAATCTCGAACGCGACTCAGCCCTGCGGTGGCGAGCCTTGGCGCGTAGACGCGCCGTCCTGCAAGCGGCTGTGAGGCAAAGGATCGGGGCTATGCGACGCAGGGCTGGTCGGCACCCTGGTCACTATAGATCCGGGAGTTGACCGCGGCGGTTTGCAGCAGCGCTAACGCCCCCTGCTTGCGACACGCCCCCGACCCGCCATCGTCAACCTTCAGCGACCGATGGAACCTGGCAGCTCGAGTCGCTGGGCGAACTGTTAGCGACTTCCGCGCCGCTCGTCTGCGTAAGGAAGCGGCACCTGGCCCCTTCCGCGCCTACGTCGAGGCCGAAGCACCGATCCGGACTGGGCAATCTGCGCAGCGGATCAGCTATTCAAGACCGGACTTCCGAGCGAGGCGCACCGTTCTCCTTCGTCAACTGGCGTAGCCCTCTCCGCCCCGAGCTGGATTCGTATCACATATGAAACATAATACATAGAGTTCTGGGCCAGAAAATAGCGAGTCACAGAACCCCAGGCGACCCGACGATACGGTCACGCATATATTTCTGCACTTCAGGCGGAGATTATTCTCCGATGCAAGACGCTTGCATTCACTTTCGGGATCGAGATTTGTCTCACAAATGCAACACCAGTTTCCATACTTACCGTACAGTTGACCCGGTTACGGGATGTTCTACTCGGTGCCGAGTCTGACGGCAGGCATTGACGACGACATACCGCGACTCGGCGTTCCCGGTCACTACCGCGGAAAGCCGGTCGTCCGCAACGGAAGCAAACGAATGGATGAAATATGAAACGCCGAGATGCTCTATGCCGTGGAGTTGCTGTGGCTGGTGCCGTCACGCTGGCAAGTCTGGTTGCGCCCGGGTTCGCAACCGCGGCATCCGTGAACGCCATCGATGCGAGCCATGCACCACGCAGCGCGCTAAGCAAATGGGTGCGCGTACCGGTAACCTACGCGTGCACCGCTGACAGCGCGATCACCCAGGTCACCGTATCCGTCAACGGACAGACGCAGCGGAGGCTATCCGATCAGACACAGCGCGGCCGGAACAGTTCGAATCCCAAAAAATGGATGCCGGTCCAGGGTGCTGGAACGACCCGCGCCGTCTGCGATTCCCAGACGCATACGACGACCATTACCGTTTCCACTTCAGGCGCCCTCCCCAGAAAGTTCGGTAGCGGCACTGATAAGATCCGTGTCACCGCGTCTCTCCGCAAAGCCAACGGGGATCAGGTCGCGAATTATCCGACGGTACGGCCACTGCCCTGGTCTGGATCCGCCGGCAGCTTGTGATCAACGGGACCGTGGTAGTCGGGACGCTCCGGACAGAAAAGCTGCGGTCACCTTGCCGTTTTCAGTCTCGATATCCGGCGAGCGCCGCATCCAAGACAGGCACGCTCAATTGTGGGATAGTGAGACCGAGCCGCCTGCCACCGCCGCGCACGATGTGACAGCGCCGATGCAGGCAAAGGAATAAGGACGTCGGCCCCATAGGAAACCTGGGATGGACCAGTTCGTGGCTACCTGCCGCGATCCCGGCCGGCGCTCGCAGCAGATCATAATAAGCCAGCGGACCGAGTGGGTGAGAACTTCGATGCTATCGCGAACCACGAACTGGCACATACGCGCATGGTCTTTGCAGACTGCGGCGTACATACTGACCTTCGGGATGCCGACCGTCGTCGCGATCATCGTCTTGCTGACCCGGCAGCCGCCCGACTGGCCGAAATCGGCTGCCGATTTATATCTTTGGACAGGGCGAGCTTCTTTCGTTGCTACCGCAGTGGTGCTGTGGTCTGCACATCGATGGCTGGGTCTCAGCGGAGCGGAGCTCGGCTTACACACTGAGCGGCCTCCAGCGACTGGCTACCTGCAAAGCGTCGGCGTCGCCTATCTTGCGATGTGGCTCGGGCTGCAAGCAATGATGCTCTTCCCGGAATGGACCACCGGTTCGTCGGATCCTACCGTCGCTCGAGCCGTCGAACGGTCCGTTCGGGCGGGCGTGGTCGAAGAACTGATATTGCTCGCACTGCCAATGGCCATAATGACTCGATTACGCCTGCCGTGGTGGATTCAACTGACCGTACTTACGACGCTGAGGCTACCGTTCCATCTATATTATGGCCCGGCGGCAGTGGCTCTTGCCGTGGTCTGGTGTTCGATTGCATGGTTTGCCTATTCCAGAATCAGACATATTTGGCCATTCATATTAGCGCACATTCTCTACGACTTCAACGTATCGGTGATGCCATTGGGGATCTGGCGACTCGCCATCAGTTTCGTGATGACGACACTCGGAATTGTGGCGTTGATTTCCCTCACGAAAAGAACACTGGAGTAATTCACAGCATTACCAGAAAACACGCCGGCGATTGCAGTGATTGAACACGAAAATAGCCAAGGAAAGATTCCGACATGCGGTGGTGGACATCCGCGGGCCAAGGGGGGCAGACCCTTCCAAACGCCAGACTTCGTTACGGTGACAGCATGACTCATACATCCATCTGGAATACAATTCAAAATCCGAACAAATTTACCGCAGAGGTGTTCACAACGCTCTGCCGGGTCGCAAGCGGAATCATCTTCACGCTGGAGGGCACACAAAAACTCTTCGGATGGTGGTCGGGCTCTCCGGCTGGATCTGGACATCCGGAACGCTTCTTGAGCTGGCCGTACTGGTGGGCCGGCCCGCCAGAGCTGATTCTCGGAATTCTGTTGACCCTGGGACTTTTCACTCGCATATCGGCCTTTCTCGGCGCTGGCATGATGGCCTATGCATACCTGTTCACCCACCTGCCCGAGGGTGTAACACCGGTTGAGAAGCACGGCGGCGCATACGCCGTGGTCTACTGCACGACTTTCCTACTACTGTATATTCAGCCATCTACGAGATTATCGCTGGATTACCTCCTGAAACAACGAATGACGCCTGCCGCATGAATTCCGGGCGAACACTGAGGTGATCTCAGTGACTTTCATTGGAGTCGGCCGCGTTCGAAATGGGTGAGGACCGGCCAGGGTCCTGACCGCCGTGGTCACCAGATCGGGTTCGCCGAGGGGCGAAACGGCGCCGACTCACCTGGCGTGGCCGCCGGCGCGAGCGCCGGTTGGCATTTCATGATCACCTGAGGTCTTGCGGATTTCTTGGCGGAAGCTGCGCCAGACCAGCACGGTCGTGGTAGCGAAGCCCATACACAGGCCGAGCCAGATGCCAGGGCCGCGCAGGTCGAGACCGTGGGCGAACAGGACCATCGAGGGGATGCCTACGACGAAGTAGCCGGCGAGGGTGCTGTGCATACCGGCCTTGGTGTTCCCCAAGCCCCGCAGGAGGCCGACGCAGAGATTCTGACTGCCTTTGCAGTATTGCTGGGCTATAGCGAAACACAGCAGTGCGGAAGCCGCGGCGATCACCTCGGGGTTGTTGCGGTGGTCGCCGAGGAAGGGAGTCAGCACCAGGGTAGGGAACAGGATGTAAAGCAGACCGACCGCTGTCATGAAGGCAGCACCGAGTGTGACTGTGCGGCGGGCTATATCGGCTACTCGATGAATTTCATCCTTGCCGACGGCACGGCTGACCAGGATCGAGGAGCCTTGAGACAGGCCGATGTTGACCTGGTAGACGATGTAGGCGAGTTGATTGACGATATTGCTCGCCGCCAGCGCCACCACTCCGAAGCCGCCCATGAGAATGGTGGCGACGGAGGTGATCGCCGCCTCCGCGCCGTAGGTGAACGATATCGGGGCGCCCATGCGAACGATAGCTCGCATCGTATTGCGGTCGGCCCGCCAGGCTTTCAATGTCAGGACGCCGCCCAGCGTCGGGTCGCGTCGGACGGTGCGCAGATAGGTGGCGCAGGTCCACACCTGAACGAGGGTGGTGGACAGGCCGATCCCAGCGAGACCCAGGGTGGGGATGCCTAGCCAGCCGAAGACGAACAGGGCATTGAGAAAGGCATTCACCGCTATGGACGCCAGCGTCACCCGAAGCAGGGAACCCGCGCGGCGCATACCGACCGCAAATTGGCGCAGGACGTTGAGCCACAGCATGGGCATGAGCCCGGGTGCGAGCGCCCACAGAATCGGCCTGATCAACTCCAGGACCACTGGTTCCTGACCGAACCAGCGCAGTGCGAAGCCGAGTGCGATGAGGATCGAGGATCCCAGTGCCGCGGTCAGCGTGGCCACACCAAGGCCCGCACGGAGCAGACCGCTGATCTCGGCCCGCGCCTGATCATCGAGTTCCACAGTGCGCGTGCGCGTTTCGCTGCCGCCGGCGGCCGCCGCGATCATATTGCCGACACCGGTGACCATCCCTACGCACATCGTGCGCACTTGGTTGTACAACAGCAGAGCGAGACCGCCTGCCGCCACCGCGGCGAGGCCGAGACCGCCCATCATCGCCAGATCGACAGTGGTCAGGGCGACCTGGGCGAGCTGCAGCCCTGCCAGCGGTGCGCCGACGGCGATGATCGAGCGGTAGTGATTCCAGCGAATTGTCATGTGCTCTTCAGGTTCCCGTCTGTTCAGCCGCGCACACGCCGCACTCGGCCAGTCGCACCGATTCGTCATAGGCGCGCAGCATCCGCAGGACGCGCTGTGTGGCCGCCTCGTCGTACAGATCGCGTTCCAGCAGCCAGTCGTCGTCGTACACGGTGTCGAGGTACTTCTCCCCGGCGTCGCAGACCAGCACGACGACTGTGCTGGCCGCAGGCACGTGCACCAACCGCCGCAGCGCCAGGTGAATCGCCGCGCCGGCGGTTCCGCCGACCAGCAGTCCGGTCCGGCGGGCGACCACGCGCGCGGTGGCGAATGCGTCGATGTCGCCTACCCGGCAGCCTTCGTCGATCGCGTCGTAGTCCACGTTCGACCCCACGGGGAATCCGGGCGGGCTGCCGGACCCGGTCTGCCAGTATCCGCCGCCGGGTCCACCGAAAATGATCGATCCCACCGGCTCGACGCCGATAGCACGCACCGACGAGCCGAGCCTGCGCAGTTCAGCAGTGGTGCCGCAGAGTGAGCCGCCGGTGCCCACCGCACCGACGAGATAGTCGAGATCGGCGTTGAGGTCGACGAGCAGCTCACTCGCGAGGCCCTTGTATCCGGTGTTGTTGTGCGGATTGTTGTGCTGGTCGGGCCGATACGCGCCGACCTTCGCGGCGATCTCGGCCGCGATGCGGCGTCGTTCCACCGTGCTGGGGACTGCGCCACCGTTCTCCACCCGGAACAGATGGGCCCCCATGGCGCGCATGACTCGCAGCTTGTCGGCCGCAGCGTGGTCGTCGACCACGGCGGTGAAGGTGTAGCCGCGTTCGAGGGCAATAAGCGCCAGGCCGGCGCCGGTATTGCCGGAGGTGGGCTCGACGATGTGACCGCCAGGCCGCAGTTCGCCGCTGCGTTCGGCCTGCAGCACCATTTCTCGGGCCATGCGCACCTTGGACGAACCAGTCGGGTTGAATTGTTCAAGTTTCAGAAGCAGCCGGGTGCCGGTACCGGTACGAACGAGTTCCAGCAGCGGCGTCGAACCGATGAGGTCCGAGGCCCGGTAGACCACGTTCTCACGCTCTCGCGGGATGCGCCCTGTCATCGGTCCAGCCTCCAACGCAGGCGGCCGGCCTCGGTCGTGAGCACGATCTTCGGCGGCAACGGCAGTTGGTGGAATTCGCTCTCGTTCTTGTCCATCTGGTATCCGGCGGTATTGGGGTAGATCAGCAGGTCCCCGTGCCGAGGCTGTTGCGGCAGCGGCACTTTGCGCCAAGTGAGCACGTCGTACTCCATGCAGCTGGCCCCGCCGACGCAGGAACCGACTGGCTCGGAGGCCGGCTCTGGATCAAACGGCACCAGAATCGGATCCGGCAGGAACTCGCTGCCTTTCCACTGTTCCGAGACACTCATGCTGAGGCCGTGCACGGTGGTGATCACATGTGCGGAGTTGCGTTTGCTGCCGAGCACCGGGAACACCGTGCAGCCCGTGTCGATCAGCAGAGCGCGGCCCGGTTCGAGGAAGAGCGCGATGCCGTTGTCGCGCAGGTGGTGTGCGAGCGATGCACCGTCGAACGACGTGGTGAGGATGTCTTCGAGCATGGCCGCACCGACGGGAGCCTGCGCGTAGGGATAGAAGCGATCGAAGCGCTTGCCCGCGTGAAACCATTCGCCTGTCTGATTCGCGGTGAACTCGGTCCAGCTGTCGTTGTCGACATAACGGCAGGCGAAGCCGCCTCCGATGGACAGCGCGCGCACCGGCAGACCAAGAGCTTTCGTCCTGTTACACAACGCGATCAGGTCATAAGCGAGGGTCGCGCGCGGCTCCACCGCGTAGCCGTCGAGATGGAACGAGAATCCGAGCAGGTCGATCTCGGTGCGCGCCCGGGCGCATACGGCCAGTGCCGCTTCCAGATCGGTTGCCGACAGACCGAATCGGCTGTGTGGCGCGTCGGGCGGTAGCACACGCAGAAGTACGCGTAATCTTGTTGCGGTGCGCGCTATCTCCGCGGCACGCCACAGCTCGTCGAGGGAGTCCACGGCCACCACGCAGTCGTGCCGCGCCGCCAGCCGCAGCAGCGATGAAGTCTTCGCCGCGCCCGTCACTCCGATATCGCGTCCGCGCACTCCGTGCGCGAGTGCGTGGACGAGTTCGGGTTCGCTGGCTACGTCGACCCCAGCCCCCAGATCGGCGACCACGGGCAGCCAGCAGCCCGCCTTGTTCGCCTTCTTGCCGAAATAAACCTGGCCGGGCACGTCATTTCTGATCAGAACCTGTTGAAAGGCGGCAAGATTCGCCTCGAATCGGTCCGGGTAGAGGAGATGGAACGGGCCGCCCACCGCATGGTGGATGTCGAAGAGCAATCCCGCCTCGGAGCGGAGCCGGCGCTGCCATTCCGGTTCCAGCGCGGGCAGGGCGGGGGAAGCGTTCAAGACCACAGTTCGACCTGCTGTCCGCGACCGGCCGCCACCGCACGCGCGACCGGGATGTCGGTGATGATCATGCCGCTGGAGAAGGCGAAGACCCGGTCTTTCTCCGAGCGCCGTCCCGGCACCCGGCCCGCCACGATGTCGGGCAGCTCGGCGTCGAAGATAAGTTCGCCGTCGGTTCCCGCCAATCGTGTTCCGGTGACGCCCACTTGGCCGCTGCTGGTGGCGACGGCGTAATCGGCGGCGCGCAGTGCGCCGCTGGCGACGCCCTTGCTCGCCACCGAGATGAGCAGGCCGCCCGGCGGCAGCCATTCGGTCTCGACCGGCGGATGCGCCGCACGGCCGGAAGCCGCGACGACGATGTCGGATTCCGAGACCGCCGCCGCCACATCGCCGACCAGTTCGACCTCACGACCGGGGAACCAGCGCCGCATGGCCGTCAGGCTGTGGGCGACGCCGTCTGGGTGCGTGCCGTACAACCGCAGCCGTTTCAGGCCCGGGAGCGCGGTCGCCAAGTACGGCAGCGTGTTCTGCCCCTGCACCCCGGTGCCGATCATGAGCGCGCTCGACGCGCCCTCCCGGGCACAGTGTTTTGCGGTGATCGCGGTGGTGGCCGGGGTACGGGCCGCGCCGATGCGCTGGCAGTCCATGAGCGCGAAGGGCAATCCGGTGGTGTCGTCGTAGAGGCTGATGGTGGTGTAGTACTTCTCGGCGCTGTCCGCACCCTGCCGGTAGGAGGTCTTGAAGCCGAGCTGTTCAAGGGACCCGTCGCAACCCAGCATCGAGTAGGCGACGGCATCGCGCTCGGTCCGCGGGATGGGCATCATGAGCTTGACCGGACAGCTCGAGCCGCCGCGGGCGAGGGCCAGATAGCCGTCCCGCACCAGTTCGATCACCTCTGCCGGGGTCAGCTCGATATCGGCCAGATCGGTTCGAGTCAGAATGTGCAGTGGCTTCGTCATGAGACTCCTATGTGTCGGTTCGAGGTGGCGGCCGAGCCGCCGCGTTGCGGTTCTGCCGATGGATTGCACAGGTGCACAACGCGATTGGCGCTCACAGCGAGGAGCGAGAGGTCATGGCTGATGAGCAGCACACCGACACCTTCCGCGGCGAGCACGGTGACGGCCCGCACCACGGTGGCGGTGGTCACGGGGTCGAGCATCGCGGTCATCTCGTCGCATAGCAGGTAGTCGGGGCGTGCGGCGAGTACGCGGGCGACGGCGGCGCGCTGCAGCTGACCGTCCGACACCTGGGCCGGATAACGATCGAGCAGGTCGGCGGTGAGTCCGACCCTGCCCCGCAGCGCCTCGAATTCGATGCGCCCGCGCGCCAATTCGGTGATGGACTCGCGCAGGGTCAGGCGCGGGTCGCATGATCGGCGTGGTGATTGGAACAGCATGGCGATTCGGCCGGAATGTTTACCGCGCAGCTCGTGACCATCGCAGTCCACGCGACCGGTGTCCGGTTGGAGCAGGCCCGAAAGCACCTGTGCCAAAGTTGTTTTGCCGCTTCCAGAGGCTCCGGTGAGTCCGACCACCTCGCCCGCGCGGACCGACACCGACACCTGTTCGAGCACGGTGCGGCGACCGTGCCGGACCGAGACGCGGTGTGCGGTGAGTGACCGTGCCGTCATGGCTCTCCGTATGTGAAATCATCGGGCAGGTTGACCAATTCGGGTGTCTGGTAGGGCAGGGGGTTCAGCCCGTTCTCGGGCAATGCGGCGAGCAGGTCGCGGGTGTACGGATGGAGCGGGGCGGTGAGCACCTGTGCCGCGTCGCCGGTTTCCACGATCCGGGACGCGTACATCACCGAAATATCCGCGCAGACGCCGGATTCACGCAGAGCGGTCAGGTCATGGGTGATCAACAGCACCCGGCCGCCGTCCTGGGCGAACTCACTCAGCAGCTCCAAAATCGCCGCGGCTCGGGGCGCGTCCAGCGCCGAGGTCGGCTCGTCGGCGATGATCAGAGCCGGATCCCCCGCCAGCGCGAAGGCCACCGCCGCACGCTGGGCCATGCCTCCGGACACCTCAAGTGGATAGCGTTGCAGCACATCGGTTTCCAGACCGACCCGAGTGAACAGTTCCACTGGATCATGTCCGGTGCCGAGGTGCCGGATCGCCTCGGCGAGCTGCGGGCCAAGCCTGCGCACCGGGGTGAACCAGGTCATCGCCGACTGCGGGACCAGCGCCACCGTGCGACCACGAGCGCGCCGCAGTTCCCACGCGGACCAGGTCCGATCGCCCAGTTCCAGGGTCACCGAACCGCGCACTTCGGCTCCCGCGGGCAGTAATCCGGTGATCGTCGCGCCCAGCATGGACTTGCCCGAGCCGCTCTCTCCGATGAGTCCGTGCACGGTGCCGGTCGGCACTTCCAGATCGGCGGCGGTGACCGCGTGCACCACCCGAGCCGCGCCGAGCGGCACCCGCACGGTGACGCCAGACAGTCGCAGTGTCATGCAGAAATCTCCTGAATCACTTGTGTTCTACGCTGCCGATGGCGACCGAGCAGCGAGACGACCAGGGTCACGACGATCAGGGGACCGGCGGGAAATACCAGCAGCCACCAATCGCCGAGCAGAATCGAGGCTTGCGCGTCCGACAGCAGGGTGCCCAGCGAGGCTTTGTGCGGCGGCAGCCCGACACCCAGGAACGACAGCGTCGATTCGTGCCAGACGGCATGCGGGATGAGCAACACCACGCCCACCACTGCCTGACCGAACGCGGCGGGCACGAAATGCCGCCGGACGATCCGCCAGCGCGACAACCCCCGCAGGCGGGCCGCCAGGACGAACTCGGCGTGCCGCCGCGCAAGTACCTCCCCGCGCACCGCTCGGGCGATCGAGGTCCAATGAGTCAGCACCAACGCCAGCACGATGGCGAGCACCGAGCCTCGGTACATGGCCACGATCAACAGCGTCAGCAGCAGGGAAGGCAGCGAATTCACCACGTCGACGAACCGCATGGCGATCCGATCCCACCACCCGCCGAAAGCCCCCGCAGTGACGCCCACCAGCAGTCCGATCACCGCCGCGCCGACCGCCGTCGCCGCAGCGATCAGCAACGACACCCGCATACCCTGAGCCACCCGCACGAAGACGTCACGCCCTGCGCTGTCGGTGCCGAACGGATAGTTCACGCTCGGCGGTTGTCTGCGGACGGCGAAGTCGACCAGCGCATCGTCCAACGGACGCAGCATCGGCGTGAGCACCGCGTACAGCACCGTCACCGCCAGCACCGCCAATACTCCTGTGTACCACAGCTTTCCGTGGCTATCCATCGGCGTCCATTCTGGGGTCCAGGAGAGCCGCCGCGGTGTCGGCGGCGAGATTGCCCAGCACGACGGCGGCGGTGATCAGAACGGCGAGAACCGCGAGCAGCGGAAAGTCCAGTGCACGTGCGGCATCCACGGTGGATGCGCCGAGCCCCGGCCAGCCGAACAGTGTTTCGACCACGGTTGCGCCGACGACAAGCTCGGGCAGGCGTGCGCCGCACAGAGCGAGAAAGGGGGCCGCCGACACCGGTGCGATATGGCCGAGCGCTACGACGCGACGGGGAAGCCCACGGGCGCGTGCGCCTTTCACGGCGTCGCGGTCCAGATTACCGGCCACGGTTTCCCGCAGTCCGAGCGCCAGCCACGGCAACTGAGTCACGCCGAGTAGGAGGGCAGGCAGCGTGAGATGACGCAGGGTGGCGGCGGGGGCAATCTGCTCGCCGGGATCGGTCAGCCCCGAAGCCGGGAACCAGCGCAGCGTAGCCGCGAACAGGAAGACTGTGCCCAGAACCAAAACGAACGGCGGAATTGTCTGCAGCACAATCATACTCGCGCTGATCACCCGGTCGGCAAGCCCGCCTCGGCGCAGCCCAGCCCATGCGCCGAGTACGGCAGCCAGAGTCAGGGCGACCAGTCCCCCGAGCGCACCGAGTAACAGACTCCAAGGCAGCCGCGCGGCGAGCACCTCGGCGACCGGTTGCCGGTAGGTGCGGGACTCGCCGAGGTCACCGCGCCAGGCGTCACCGAGCCAGCTCAACCATGCCCTGAACCAGTTGCCGCGCATGCCGAGTCGCTCACTCATAGCGGCACGCTGCGCCTCGGTGAAGC
Organism: Nocardia seriolae NBRC 15557; assembly: GCF_007990715.1. Classification (GTDB taxonomy): domain Bacteria; phylum Actinomycetota; class Actinomycetes; order Mycobacteriales; family Mycobacteriaceae; genus Nocardia; species Nocardia seriolae. Next base: position 20,159 of record NZ_BJWY01000112.1, read on the forward strand.
CGTCGCCGTACGCACCGAGGTAGGCGTCGAGGGGATCGAATGGGCTCGCGGCCGCGAGAGCGAACACCAGCAGCGAGACCAGCAGCGCCAGCATCGGCGAGATAGCGAGTCGGCGGACGATCATCCGGCGGACTTCTCGCGTCCTCATCCGAGGGTCCAGCGGGCCAGGCCATACCAGGGGCCCCAAGCGATGCCGTGAGTGTGCGGCTCCAGCGCGGTCGGGGTGACGCTCCACCCGTTGTCGCGCAGGACGTACAGGTGATCGATGGTGACCAGGGCGAGCATGCCTGGATCGCGGTGATACTCGGCCTGGAACTGGCGGTAGAGCGCGGTGCGCCGCTGCGGGTCCGGCTCGGCTCGCGCCTGGTCGAGCATGCTGTCGACGACCGGGTTTACGTAGTCGGAGGCGTTGTCCCACTTGGAACCTGTCCCGGCGACCGCGAATCGGGAGTGGAACTTGGTGTAGAGCTGGCTGTCGACGGTGTACGGCTGTCCGCCGCCGCCGAGCATGAACGCAGTGCGCGCCAAGTACTCCGGGGTCATCCTCTTTTTGTCCACCGCCACCGGCGTGATCTCGAGGCCGACTTGTCTGGCGTCGGTAACCACCGCCATGGTCAAGTCGCGGCGCAGCACCTCGGTCGGATAGTACGCGATGTCGAAAGCCGCACGGCGGCCGTCGCGTTCGCGAATCCCGTCCGAGCCGACCCGCCAGCCAGCTGCATCCAGAATCCGCCCCGCCTCAGCGCGGTCCACAGTGAAATCTTGTGACTCGTCGTAGATTTGGCCGTAGATCGGGCCGATCAGAGTCGAAAGCGGACCACCGTGGCCACCCAGGACATGGTCGACCATCGCCTTGCGATCCACCGCGACATTGAGAGCCTTGCGCACCGCCGGATCACCCGCGACCGGGTTGCCGGTCGGCAAGGTGATGCCGCGCCAATCGTCGCTGACGGCCGAGACCACCCGGTACCCGTCCTTGGCGGCGGCCCGTGCGAGTTCTGGCGGCAGCACCGTCCCGTCGGCGCCATCCCGCAGCTGAGCGGCGCGGGCGCTATCGTCGTCGCTCCGCCGGATCACGAAGCGCGGCACCTGCGCCCGACCACCCCAATAGTCCGCTCGCGCGGTGAGAACCACCTGATCGGGGCGCGATTCGGCGAGCACATAGGGTCCAGTGCCGATCGGCTTTCGATTGAGCTCCGACTTGCCCGCCGGTCCTGGCGTCGCGAACGCTGCCGCAGGCGCGATCGCCACGAACAGGCGATGCCCGAAATCCGCGTAGGCCCCCTTCAATTCGAACTCGACGGTGTCTGGACCCGTCTCCACCACACGCCGGAGGAAGTCGTACTCCGCTGCGATGGGTGAGGCGGAGACCGGATCGACCAGCGCGTTATAGGTCGCCACCACGTCTTTCGGCCCGAATGGAGTGCCGTCGGAGAAGGTGATGCCGGTCCGCGTGCGCACTCGCCACCGCGACAGATCGCCGCTCACCGGCTCCGGCGGAGCCGCCGCCAGCACCGCAACGACATCGGGAATCCGGTCGTCGACCCCCTCCCCGATCCGGTACAGGCTGTCGAAGATCTTCGACTCCCCGTTCTTACCCTCACCTAGCAGCGGACTGAAGTTTCCCAGCTCCTCGGTGTCGATCACCACGTACTGCTCTGCGCCCCTGAAACCTCCTCCCGGGGCCGAACAGGCGGTCACCGCGATCGCCAGTGTCATTGTCAGGACCGAGTATCCCGGCACGAGTCAAACCCATGCCGAGAACCTAAACATTAACGACAATCATTTGCAATAGGTTGTGGCACACCATAGGATCGACCTCTAGCGCGACAGTTGTATTTCGTTGCGCTGCAGGTGGGCCCGCTTCCATTCCGGCAGCTCGACACCCGGCGAGCGGCGGTGCGGGATGATCAGACCGGTGCCCTGGTAACCGCCATCAGCGATCACCACCGCGTTGCGACAGCCATGAGCGGCACCGGACTCGGTCCAGGCACCGCAGTCGTTGCGGTTGCCCGGCAACGGTTTCCCGAGCGCGACGACCAGTTCGGTGTCGGCCTCGATCACGACCTGGTGATTGGTCGAGTACCGGTAGTTCTTACCCTGCTCGGCCACCTTGTGATCCCGGGTCGGGACCAGGGTCCCGTCCACGATCAACACCGCACCCCGTGAAAACCGGGCACGCGGCCGCAGCGCCAACGCCGACCCGAGGTCCTCGATCACCCCCGGGCCGCGGCCGATTTCGACACCCCGAACACCGCAGCGAGCTGCCGCATCGTCAGGTTGGTACGCCAGTAGGTGGCCACCAGCAGCACCCGGTCCTCGAAACACAACCCCCAGGGCCGGCCTCGCAACGGCCGGTCGGCGCCCTCACGCCGCAGCGTCGTGATCAAGCGTGCGAACGTACGTGGCCGCAGCCCGGAGAACAACTTTACCATCACCGGATCGGACGCCGAGATCGCCACCGAGGAGACGATACCCGTTGCCGCTCAAGGACTTACGGGACAGCCCTTAGCCATCGTGATTCTAACGGCAGTATTCGGGCACTCTGAGCACAGCAACCGCGCATTCCGCCTGCTGCCCTGGACCACGCCGCGACACCGGAATCAATAGCGAGCTACCAAAAACCATCGCCTCGACCGGCCCTGATCCGAGGGCTACCGTCTGGCGCACGAACACTCACAGCCTGTCTGCGAGTAGGGAAAGTGTGTCAAAGTCCCTGCCCAGCCGCACCTCTTTGGGCGCCAACCGTTGGGTGGCGGCCTGCGGTGTCCGCGATGTCGACGGGATCGCCAGGCAGGCACGGCGCTGGACCCCGGCGGGCGTGAAGGATCCGAAGGGCGCGGCGGCGGAACGCGAGCTGATCAGGCATCTGATGGAGCGCGTGCCGCCCAGCGGCACCATAATCACCCCCGACACGACGATGGCCGAACTGTGGACGTCCTATCGCCAGCATCTCGGTGACCGCAAGCGGTCATCGAATACCTTGCAGTGCAACGGCATCAACGCCAAGCACATCAAAAAGGGACTGGGCGGAGTCCGCGTGCGCGAAATGGCACAGACGCAGCGCACGGAAGACTTCATCCGCCGTGTCGAGAAGGATAGTGGGGCGGAGGCGGCGAAGTCGGTACGGACGACCCTGTCGGGAATGATGAGCATGGCGGTCCGCTACGGAGCGCTGCGGGCCAATCCGGTCCGGGAAACACTGCCCGCGGACACCGGGGCCGCAAGCCGGCCCGCTCACTGGAAGCTGCGGAGGCGAAAGAAGTCCTGCGGGGCAGGACCACCTCGACACTTCCGTGTCCGCCGACCCGCCAGGGCACCGACGGCAAACCTCATCAGCCTCGCTACCGCCTGTCCACGGTGTGTGAATACTGCCGCAAGCAGGACATCGTCGATGTCATCTGGGGTTTCGCCGAGACGGGCCTGCGGGCGTCGGAATCGTTCGGCCTGCTCTGGGAGGACGTCGATCCGAAGAAGACCCTCAAGGTGACCGGCAAGGTGATCTGGGTCAAGGGCCAGGCCATGGTCCGGGTCACCGAGGAGAACAGCAAGAACATCCACCGCGAGATCGCGTTGCCGGATGCTCTGATGACCCGGCGGGCTCGACGGCAGCAGAAGATACCCGACAACCCTACGGGTCTCATCTACCCGTCGAAGGCGGAAACGATCATGGACCCGACCAACTTCAACGACCAATGGCGACGAGTCCGCAAGGCCCTGGGCTTCGACTTCGACTTCGACATCACCGGCCACACCTGGTGTAAGACCCTCATCACCATCGGCGACGACGCCGGGATCTCCGCGGTGGCACTGGCCGACCACGCCGGACACGTCGAAACCTCGATAACCCAGAACAGCTACATGGGCCGCAAGCGGGTGCGCTTCGCGGTTGCCGAAGCCGTGAACCAGGCGCCGAGAGACGATCACGGCGACGCGGAACTCAGCGCGGAGATTACGTGACGTTTCCGTACAGTCTGGGCATGAAAAAGACCCAGGCCGGAGGACTTTCGATCCTCCGACCTGGGGCGCTAGTAGCGGGGACAGGATTTGAACCTGCGACCTCTGGGTTATGAGCCCAGCGAGCTACCGAGCTGCTCCACCCCGCGTCGGTGAAAACAACATTACACAGGAGTGAGGAGGTGTGACAAATCGGCTGGTCAGAGCATGTTCAGAGGGGTGATCGGCGGGCGGTGAGGCGAGGGTGGCGCAGCAGGGCGGGCGGAGCGAGAGGGATGTAAGCGGAGTGATCAGGTTGAAAATCTTCCGTTTGAACGGCTTGCTCGCACGTATGGCCGTCCAGTTTGATTGAAAACGCGACTCGGGTCACAAATAGCTCGTGAGTTGGATCACATCACGGGGAGATAACAGACCGATCGGGATTGGCATATGCGGCATAGCCAACCTGCATCAACGCGGTTTTCGGCGTTATTCGCTTCATGCAATTCTGGAGTTATCAAGACGTGATCTACCGAGATTTACTCGTTATCGTCCGTTCCGGCCCGGATCAAACCTGTGATGGGCACCGACCCGAACCGCTGCACTCCGGAAACCCTGTCCCGCGGTCGGGCACCCCGACTCCTGGGGACAGGGACACGGCGGAGCAACCGCGCCGGGCCGGCGTCGCGCAGGGAGGGAAAACACCATGAAACAGAACCGGAAGATCAACACCCGCGCCCTCGGCCTGGCCGCAGTCACCGGCGCACTTGTTGCCGTCCCGTTCGGCTTCACCGCAACCGCTTCCGCCGCCCCGACCCACGACTGGGACGGTGTCGCCCAGTGTGAGAGCGGCGGTAACTGGGGGATCAACACCGGCAACGGCTACTACGGCGGCCTGCAGTTCTCGCAGGGCACTTGGGCCGCCAATGGCGGCGCCGGTCTGGCGAGCAACGCCAGCAAGGCCGAGCAGGTCCGCGTCGCCGAGAACGTGCTGGCCACCCAGGGTGCCGGCGCCTGGCCGGTGTGCGGCCAGTACCTGCGCGCGGGCACCTCCGAGCCCGAGCCCGAGGTCGCCCCCGAGCCCGTCGCGCCCGCCCCGGCCCCCGCCGCCCCCTTCGTCCAGACCGACCGCCAGGCGCTCATCGAGCAGGCCAAGAGCGTCGCGGGCAACTTCGCCCAGCAGCTGGGCATGCAGGACCAGTACAACGAGATCCTGCAGTCCAACGCCGGGCTCATCGAGTCCTGGGGCAAATAGCCCAATTCCCCTTCCCTTATCGGAAGAAATGGAAAGGTGCTGCCGTCAATGGCGACGACAGCACCTTTCGCTATTCCAGGGCAATAATTCTTATCTCG
>NZ_BJWY01000113.1 GCF_007990715.1 Nocardia seriolae NBRC 15557
GTACTAGCCGACCCGCACCGACCCGTTCGCCGACTCCGCCGATGAGCCGAGGGGTGTCCATCGGCGGCGGCCCGGCGGTCGCGAGCCGCCGGGAAACACAAGGCCCCGCACCGGATTCCGGTGCGGGGCCTTCGCGCGCGCGGGCGGGTGGTGATCTACCCCACAAGGGTAACTAAGAATTTGCTGAACGATGATGCTTGTGCTTCGCTCGGGCAGTTAGAAGCTTTGCGCTGATTGATATCTATGGGGGTGGAAGTTGTAGTGAAGGTAAAGTTCCTCGCTATTTCGACGGGTTTGCTGATGGTTTGTTCTTTGGGTGCGGGTGGTGCGTCGGCGGAGTTGGTCCGTAGTCCTGATCACACCGTCACCAAACCCACTGTCGACGGTTGGATCGCCGAAGCATCGTTGGTGGGCGTGCTGGTGAACACCGTCCCGAACTTGGCCCAATCCCCTTGGTCCCGGGAGGCGTTCATCGACGCCACCGCCGTCGGCAACGTCACCGGGCAGGGCAGCACCGGCGTGAAATCCGGGGTGCTGCGCACCGGGCTGCAATTGGGGTGCAACACCGACGTATCCAGCGGACTGCAGACCGGGTCGTCGGGGTCGATCGGACCCAACGCCTCGGTGACCGTCTCGGCTCAGCCGGGTGCCACCCTCGTCGGCAACGCTTCTATCTCCCCTCAGATCCAGACCACCATCAAACCCGGCGCCATCACCACCATTCCGCTCGGGGAGCGTGTCCTCGAGGGCGCGGTCGGCGCGTCGGACCTGACCGGCATACAGGTCAACGTCGACTCCTGTCTCGGTCCGGTGAGCGTGCGGGTCTATACCCAGTTCTCCATCTCCACCCACGTCGCCGACACCACTGTCAACGTCTACTCAGACCCCAGCACGATCTGATGGCAGCCTCGACGGACCCCCGCAACCCAGGCTTCTCCGCTCGGGCACTGGTCGTTGGGGTGGTGCTTGCGGTCCTGACCACAAGCGGTGTCCTTGCGATCGGTGAGGCCGGTGCGGAAACGCCCGCCGAGCGTTGCGCTCGCGAGACCGCCACCTACAACGCCGCCTGGGAATCGAGTTGGCGCGCAGCAAATCCCGGCAATCCCGCACCGCCCCCGCCGCCGGTACCGTATGTGTGCGCGGACCCGGGCACCCCGCCCACAACCACGACCACCCCGCCGCCGACCGCACCGGGGCTGCTGCCCACCCAGGCGCCCGGCGGCGGCGTGCAAGGAAACGCGGGCAACGCGCCCGGGCGTCTGTCCGACGGCGACGGCACCGATATCGTCCCCGGACCCACCACTGCGGCTCCGCAGCCACAAGCGCCCCCGGGCGGACGAGCACCTGCACAAGGGCGGCCGCAGGATGTCGCAGGCCCGGTCGAGCCGCAGGATCCCTCCTGTCCGGCCGGAGGGAGCGGGTGCGCCCGGCCGAACAGGAATGTCCCTCCGGGTATGTCGCACGCGGCAACAACCTGTGCTTCGGCGTGGTCAGCACCCAGGGCAAGGTGGTTCCGCCCGGTTCGCGCCCGCTGGCATCGCAAGCCAACTGCACCGCGAACCCCGCAGACCTGAAGAAGACGACCTCGTGGTCGAGCAAGACCGCGCTGACCAGTACTACCAGCAAGATGGAATCGACGCAGAACACCGTCGGCGGCACCCTCACCCTGGAAGGGGAAAGCAGCATCCCGCTGCTCGGGGGGATCAAAGCCTCGATGCAAGCCAAATACGAGAATCAGCAGAAGACCGATACCACCTGGCTCGACAGCACGACCAAGGAAGACACCTACACCGATACGACCGAGAACCGCTGGACGGTGAGCCCGGGCAGCGAACTCGAAGTCTCCCAACGGTATACCGACGTGTATTGGGAAGTGGTGCGCAAGCACTCGTTCACGAGAGTGACCGACGGGCACACATACATCCTGGAACCCAACAGCTATCAGGCGAAGGAACGGCCAGCCGAATGTTCTGCACCGAGGTGATGCGCATGTCCCATCGAGTAGCTCGCCGATCCGATACGGTCATTTCCCGCCGAGTGGCGTGGGCGCTTGCGGCAGGCGTGATCGGCACCGCGATCACAGGATGCCAATCGAACACCGACTCGGCACCGCCCCCGTCGACGACGTCATCCGCACCGGTGACAACCATGGCGTGGCCGGACCAGCGTCTGCGTCCCGCACCCGCCGTGCCGGGCGACACGGTGATCACTCGCGAGCAACTCATCGGCATGACGATGACCCAGGCTCGTGCCCTGCTGGACTCCGGTTCCTGGAAGCCGCAGATCCGGGAAGGAACGATCATCGGCTACGCGCCGGGCGAGCCGGTGCCGGACAAATCCAACATCGACACCTGGCGGATCTCCATGGCCTGTTTCAGCCCCGACTACACGGCCTATCTGATGGCAGAGGCGCCCGAACAATTCCGGGAGCAACTCATGCCCCGGATGTACGACAACCAGTACAGCTCACCGACTCCACAATGTGATGGCGGCTGGTCCAGCGTCAACCTGTCCAAGAAGCCCTAGCAGCGCGGCGCTAAGTAGCTTCCGCTCAGAACAGGGCCAGGGTGGTGAGTAGGCCGCTCAGCGCGATCGTCTGGAGGGCGACTCGGGCATTGAGGATGCTGTCCCATTTGGTCTGCAGTGCACGGGCATTCGCGGGGATGACGCCGGTTTGGGCGGCGGCGGTCTGTGCGGTGTTGATCGGCTTGGCGATCAGGACGTAGCAGGCCAGCCAGGTGAGCAGGGCGGCGAGCGCGATTCCGGCGGCGATTGCCGCGCCGAGGTGGCCGGCGGCGATGGCGATGACCAGGGTGAGGAGCGCGGTGATGACGCCGCCCGCGCCGAAGATCGGCATGCGCTTGTCGCCGTAGTGGTGGCCCCATCCGGCGCTGATGGTCATGGTGGCGTCGTCCAGGCGGTCGCGATAGACCGAGCGGGTGATGAGGGCGACGGACCAGTCGGTGCCGTAGACGACGGCATTGGCGAGAACGGCGAGGGCGGCGAGGAATTGGCCGGTCAGGACGAGCATCGGGGGCCTCTTTCGGCTGAAATCTAGCGACGCTAGGAACTGAAGCAACGATAACAAGCCAGAGCTAGGTTGTCTAGCGGCGCTAGATTTCACGGCTTTCGGTCGACCGAATGGTTTGAAATACGGACCCCGGTGGCTCGCCTCACAACCTTCAAGATCAGAATGAGTTGTGAAGGTGCTCACATCTGGACGGCCGTCGGCGCGTCATGCACCGGTGGCCCTCGTCACGCAAACAGTACGGGCGTTATGCAAAACCGCATGTCAGGCCTACCGGCGAGTAGATTCCACCGCTGCTATTCGCAAGCAAATTTTGCAGCATTAGCAAAATGCTGGTGAAAGCTAGTGCGGATTCACACTTGCAACAGGTAGACGCCCATTTTTTCCTGTGCCATCGTGTGAAAGTACACCTCGCGGGCCTAGCAAGTCTGCAAATTGCCGCTCCAGCAGTGGTCGAACATCCTTCGGAGAGATTCGACCGGCGGGGCTACCGAGACCGAACGAAGAAGTGGAGTCAGAGATGTCGAACGTCGGCACCCCGAAGACCGCTGCGGAACTCCAGAAGGATTGGGACACCAACCCCCGCTGGAAGGGCGTCACCCGCAACTACACCGCCGATCAGGTTGTGAAGCTCCAGGGCACCGTCGTCGAGGAGCACACCCTCGCTCGTCGTGGCGCCGAGATCCTCTGGGATCTCGTCAACAACGAGGACTACATCAACTCCCTGGGCGCCCTCACCGGCAACCAGGCCGTGCAGCAGGTCCGCGCGGGCCTGAAGGCCATCTACCTGTCGGGTTGGCAGGTCGCCGGTGACGCGAACCTGTCCGGCCACACCTACCCGGACCAGTCGCTGTACCCGGCCAACTCGGTGCCCGCGGTCGTGCGTCGCATCAACAACGCGCTGCTGCGCGCCGACGAGATCGCCAAGGTCGAGGGTGACACCTCGGTCGCCAACTGGCTGGCCCCGATCGTCGCCGACGCCGAGGCCGGCTTCGGTGGCGCGCTGAACGCCTACGAGCTGCAGAAGGCCATGATCGCCTCCGGCGCGGCCGGCGTGCACTGGGAGGACCAGCTGGCCTCCGAGAAGAAGTGCGGCCACCTGGGCGGCAAGGTGCTCATCCCCACCCAGCAGCACATCCGCACCCTGACCTCCGCGCGTCTGGCCGCCGACGTCGCCGACGTGCCGTCGGTGATCATCGCCCGCACCGACGCCGAGGCCGCCACCCTCATCACCTCCGATGTGGACGAGCGCGACCGTGAGTTCCTGGACGGCACCCGCACCGCCGAGGGCTTCTTCGGTACCCGCAACGGCATCGACCCCTGCATCGCGCGTGCCAAGGCCTACGCCCCCTACGCCGACCTCATCTGGATGGAGACCGGCGTGCCGGACCTCGAGGTCGCGCGCAAGTTCGCCGAGTCGGTTCGCAGCGAGTTCCCGGACCAGCTGCTGGCCTACAACTGCTCGCCGTCCTGCAACTGGAAGGCGCACCTGGACGACGCGACCATCGCGAAGTTCCAGCGCGAGCTGGGCGCCATGGGCTTCAAGTTCCAGTTCATCACCCTGGCCGGCTTCCACTCGCTGAACTACGGCATGTTCGACCTGGCCTACGGCTACGCCCGCGAGGGCATGACCGCCTTCGTCGACCTGCAGGAGCGCGAGTTCAAGGCCGCCGCCGAGCGTGGCTTCACCGCCGTCAAGCACCAGCGTGAGGTCGGCGCCGGCTACTTCGACACCATCGCGACCACCGTCGACCCCAACACCAGCACCGCTGCGCTGAAGGGCTCGACCGAAGAGGGCCAGTTCCACTGAGCCACCCGAAGCGGCTCGGATTGATCTGAGCCACTTCAGGTTCCGAGGACAACCCCGAGGCGGCAGTCGCATCACACCTTCCGCCGCCGCGGGACCTCAGGACTCGCCGAGAGAGATGGCAAGCCTCTCTCGGCGAGTCCACCCGCCCTTCCCGTCGACAGCCCCGGCGGGGAGGGCATTTTCCTATAGCGTTTTTTGCAAGACCGCTTTATCGAGACCTTAAGAAGGCGCAGGGTCGTTCAGTTATACGACGCCTTCATCCACAGCCACGACGGCCAAACAGCAGGAGCAGGACGTGAGCAGCGAAAAGATGCAGCGCGTCGGCATCATCGGTGCCGGACAGATGGGCGCGGGTATCGCAGAGGTCTGCGCCCGGGCGCATGGCGATGTCCTCGTCTTCGAGCAGACTCGTGAACTCGCCGCCGCCGGTCGCGCCCGCATCCTGCGGTCGCTGGATCGCGGCGTCTCCAGTGGCAAGATCACCGAGCGCGAGCGCGAGCAGGCCGCCTGGCGGCTGCGCTTCACCAGCGACCTCGGCGACTTCGCCGACCGCCAGCTGGTCGTCGAGGCCGTCGTGGAGAACGAGGACGTGAAGACCGCGATCTTCGCCGAACTCGACAAGGTCGTCACCGATCCGAACGCGGTGCTGGCCTCCAACACTTCCTCCATCCCGATCATGAAGATCGCCGTGGCCACCAACAACCCCGAGCGGGTCGTGGGCATGCACTTCTTCAACCCGGTCCCGGTGCTGCCGCTGGTCGAGCTGGTCACCACGCTCAAGACCACCGACACCGTCACCAAGCGCGCCGAGCAGTTCGCCGCCGACGTGCTGGGCAAGCAGGTCGTGCGCTCCGCCGACCGCTCCGGCTTCGTGGTCAACGCGCTGCTGGTGCCGTACCTGCTCTCCTCCATCCGCATGGTCGAATCCGGTTTCGCCACCAAGGAAGACGTCGACAAGGCCATGGTGCTGGGCTGCGCCCACCCGATGGGCCCGCTGGCCCTGACCGACCTGGTCGGCCTCGACACCGTGAAGTCCATCGCAGACTCCATGTACGAGGAGTTCAAGGAGCCGCTGTACTCCGCGCCCCCGCTGCTCTCGCGCATGGTCGAGGCCGGGCTGCTCGGCAAGAAGGCCGGAGCGGGCTTCTACCAGTACAGCTCCCCCGCCTCCCCGCGTACTTAGCGGGCGGCTGAGAGCCGTCGGCGTCTCGCACCCGTGCCGGCGGTTGGGTGCCGAACCAATTTTGGACGTACCCGGTGAGTTACCCCGAAACTCGCGAAATCAGTTGTCGCGTTGGGTCGCGGTGCTTGCCGGGCCTTCGGCCACGGCTCTCCGAGAGTGCGGAGCGTTATTCACCCAAGGTGCGCGTCGCCGGGCTTGTGGCGGCGTCCACCTCAACCGGGCATAAGCTGCAAACAGGTCGTTCGGGACCGGCAGCTCGGAAGGAGTGTCCGTTCAGATGGTCAACGTCACCGGCGGGTTCGGATCCAGCATCCTGGGATACCCGAGAGTCGGCGAGCACCGGCAACTCAAGCGTGCTTTGGAGTCGTACTGGCACGGCGCACTGTCCCGCGACGAACTTCTCGCTGTCGGGCGCGAGATCCAGGAGAGCCAGTTCCTGGAGCTGGCGGCTACCGGGTTGACGCAGGTCCCCGGCAATACCTTCTCCTTCTACGACCACATTCTCGACAACGCGCTGCTGTTCGGTGCGGTCCCCCAGCGGTTCGAGCCCTATCGAGAAGGCTTGGATCCGTTGGACTTCTACTTCCTGATGGCTCGCGGCCGCCCGGATCTGCCGCCGCTGGAGCTGGTCAAGCTGCTGAACACGCCGTACCACTACAGGCAGCCGGAACTCGAGACCGACACCGAATTCTCGCTGCACCCCGAGGCGCTGCTCGACGAATTCGACCGCGCCAAGGCGCGCGGCATCGAGTTGCGCCCCGTGATCCTCGGCCCGCTGTCGCTGCTGCTGCTGTCCAAGACCGGACACGTCCCCGGCGAAACCGAATTCGACAAGCTGGTGCTGCTGGACAAGCTGCTACCGGTGTACGAGGAACTGTTCGAGATCCTGGCCAAGCGCGGCGCCACCTGCGTGCAGCTGGACGAGCCTTGCTTCACCAGCGACCGCTCGCCCTCGACCATGGAACTGTTCGAGAAGACCTACCAGCGGCTGTCCAAGGCCCCGCTGCGCCCGCGCATGCTGGTCACCGGGCAGTACGGCGACTTCGGTGAGGCCACCGAAATCCTGTGCCGCACCGCGGTGGAGGCCATCGGACTGGATCTGGCCAGCCACCGTGTCGTGCCCGAGGACCTGGCCGAGATTCCCGGCATCAAGCGCAAGCGCCTCTACGCGGGCGTCATCAGCGGCACCAATGTGTGGCGTGCCGACCGGTACGTGACGCTGGAGTACCTCAACAAGCTGGCCCAGGTCTGCCCCGACATGGTGGTGGCGACCGGCGCCACGCTGCTGCACGTGCCCTACGACGTGCTCGTCGAATACGAGCTCGAGGGCCCCGTCGCCGACCGCCTCGCCTTCGCCAAACAGAAGGTGCTGGAAGTGGTTTCGCTGGCCAAGGCGCTCACCGAGGGCCCCTCGGAGAAGTGGCGCAAGAAGCCCACCTCGGTGCACTTCAAGCAGAAGCACGCGGTGCGCCAGCGCGTCTACGCCGTCACCCCGCAGATGCGGGTGCGCGAACCCTACGAGACGCGAAAGATCGCGCAGCAGGCCAAGCTTCGGCTGCCGCTGGTGCCCGCCACCACGCTGGGCTCGTTCCCGCAGACCGCGGCGGCCCGGCAGGCCCGCCACGACCTGGACCAGGGCCGGTTGTCCCAGGACGACTACCGCAAGCTGATCGAGGCCGAGATCGAGTCGAGCATCCGGTTGCAGGAGGACATCGGCCTCGATGTGTTCGTGCACGGCGAGCACGAGCGCAACGACATGATCCAGTTCTTCGCCGAACAGCTGGACGGCTTCGCCACCACCCACTTCGGCTGGGTGCAGGTGTACGGATCCCGTTGCGTGCGAACGCCGATCGTGTACGGCGACGTGGCACGTCCCGAGGCCATGTCGGTGTCGTGGACGACCTACGCGCAGTCGCTCACCGACAAGCCGGTCAAGGGCATGGTCACCGGCCCGGTCACCATGCTGGCCCGCTCCTTCGTGCGCCAGGACCAGCCGCTCTACGAGACCGCCGACCAGGTGGCGCTGGCCATTCGCGACGAGGTCGTGGACCTGGAGAAGGCGGGCATCGCCATCATCCAGGTGGACGAGCCCTCCATCCGCGAGCTGCTGCCGCTGCGCAAGAAGGGGCAGGCCGAATACCTGCGCTGGGCGGTCGGGGCGTTCAAGCTGGCCACCTCCGGCGTCAAGCCGGAGACCCAGATCCACACGCACATCGGCTATTCCAGCCGCGGTGACGTGGTGGCGGCCATCGAGGAACTCGACGCCGACGTCACCGCCATCGTCGCGACCCGCTCCATCGAGTGGGTGCTGGAGGCGCTGAAGGAGGACTGCGCCGAGGGCCGCGGCCTCACCCACGGCGTCGGCCCGGGCGTGTACGAGTCCCGTTCTGCGCGCATCCCCGACATCGACGAGCTGGACGAATTGCTCACCGCCGCAGCCGAAGCCGTCACCCCGGAACGTCTGTGGGCGAACCCGGACGGCGGTCTCAAGACCCGCCACCACTGGCAGCTGGACCCGTCCCTGCGCAATCTGGTCGCGGCCGCCCGCCGCGTCCGCCGCCGGGCCGAGGCCGCCGAAACCGCCTGAGCCGGTAGCTTTTCCGCGAACCCCGGTTCGACCTCACGGTCGGATCGGGGTTCTCCGTTTCACGAATTCGTCATGAATGCCGGATTAGCCTGTCATCCAGGGTTTTTCGAACAGGCGGTCATGGATCCGACGGGTAAGGGCGATCGGCCGGCGGGCGATCCGGAGACGGAGAAGCAGTGGTACGACACCTACAACCAGAAGGGTGATCAGCCGGTCCAGGATCCCCCCTGGAAATCGGGACGCTGCCGGCGGCGAAATTGTCGGTGCCCGCCGCTACCGTGTGGGCGTGAACCGCACCGACCGGCTCTATGCGATTGTCGAGGAGTTGCGGGCGGTGTCCCCGCGACTGCGCACCGCACGGGAATTGGCCGCGCGGCACGGGGTGAGCGTGCGCACGGTCGAGCGGGACATCAGCGCGCTACAGCAGTCGGGCGTGCCCATCTACGCCGATGTCGGGCGTCGTGGCGGGTACGCGCTGGAGAAGAGCATGTCGTTGCCGCCGTTGAATTTCACCGCTGCGGAGGCGGTGGCGCTCGCCGTCGCGGTGGCGCGGGCCGGAGACGGGCCTTTCGCGGCGGCCGCGCAGAGCGCGTTGCGCAAGATTCTGGCCGCGATGTCGAAGCAGAACGCCGACACGGCACGGGAATTGGCGCTGCGGGTGCGCCTGCTGGAGTCGCCGGAGTTCGTCGCCCCGATGCCGGTGCCGCCCGAGGTCGAGCAGGCGGTGGTGGCGCGGCGCGTACTGCGCATCGAATATCTGGACGGCGCGGGCGTGCTCAGCGAGCGCGAGGTGGAACCGGTGGCCCTGCTGCACGGGAGCAATGGCTGGTACCTGCTGGCCTGGTGTCGTTTACGCGACGAGCCGCGCAATTTCCGGCTCGATCGGATGAAGGGCATCGAGCTGACCGAGTACGTCGGGCCCGAGCGATCCATCGAAATGTGCAGTCCGAAGGAACCGGTGCACGAGGTTCGGATGATCTCGCTCGCCTGAGCGAAAAAGCTCGGAAACACCGACAGGGGGTTGTCGCGGAGCCGGGATATCGTGGTGGGGCAAGACAATCCACCATGACTTCAGGGGAGACAGAGATGACCACTCCGCCCTTCAACACCGTCGCCTGGTTCCAGGTCGGCAGCCATGAGCCCGAGCAGGTGAAGGCGTTCTACCAGGAACTCTTCGGCTGGAACTTCGCCCAGGACCCGAACCAGGACGGCAACTACGACCTCGTCACCTACCCGGGCAGCGAAATGCCCGTCGGCGGCATCGCCCATCTGGACGACGCCTCGGGCAATCACGCCATCTTCTACGTCCTGGTCCAGGATGTGCCCGAGATCCTCGCCGCCGCCGAGAAGGCGGGCGGCAAGGTGTTCGTGCAGCCGGTGACCGCCGCGAACGGCCTGGTCTTCTCCGAACTGCTCGACACCTCCGGCAATCGCTTCGGCATCTTCAGCCCGCCGCCGGCGAACTGAGCGCCCGCACGCCCGGCAAGCTCGGCGAGCCCCGGCAAGCCGTGACCGGCTCCGTCCCCGCCCCGGTTAGCCTTGTCGGCGAAGCCGTTTCGAGGACAGGAGTGTGGATCGTGGGCATGTTCGACCAGTTGAAGGACGCGGCGGGCAAGGCGGCGGAGCTGGCGGGCCAGCACACCGACAAGCTGGAGCCGCTCATCGACAAGGCCGGCGATCTGCTCGACAAGCAGACCGACGGCAAGTTCGAGGGCGCGGTGGACAAGGTGCAGGACGCCGCCAAGCAGGCGCTGCGCGAGCAGGCGGGGCAGTAGGGAAAGGCTCGGCCATCGAGCATCCGGCGGCGTCATTGCCGCCGGATTCCCCACCGCCACCGCAAGATTCGCCATCGGCGCCGGTTGCGGACTTCAGCGCAGTGCCCGAGAGCGGTTCCGGCGTTACATGGTCGCGGTGTCGATGACGAAGCGGTAGCGCACATCCGAGGCGACCACGCGGTCGTAGGCCTCGTCGATGCGGTCGGCGGAGATCACCTCGATCTCCGCGCCGATGCCGTGCGCGGCACAGAAGTCCAGCATCTCCTGGGTCTGGGGGATGCCGCCGATCATGGAGCCCGACAGTGAGCGGCGGAATCCCGCGAGGGTGGAAGCCCGCACGGAGTAGGGGTTTTCGGGCAGGCCCAGCACCACCAGGGTGCCGTCGAGCTTCAGCAGCTTGAGATAGTCGTCGATCGGCAGATCGGCCGAGACGGTATTGATGATGAGGTCGAAGGAACCGCGCAGCTGCTTGAAGGTGGCGCGGTCACCGGTCGCGTAGTAGTGGTGCGCGCCGAAGCGCACCCCGTCCTCCTGCTTGGACAGCGAGTGGCTGAGCACGGTGACCTCCGCGCCCATGGCGGCCGCGATCTTCACCCCGACGTGCCCGAGCCCGCCCATGCCGATAATGGCGACCCGCTTGCCCGGCCCGGCATTCCAGTGCCGCAGCGGCGAGAACAGCGTGATGCCCGCGCACAGCAGCGGCGCGGCCTCGTCCAGCCCGATGCCCTCCGGAATCGACAGCACGAAACCCTCGGGCACCACGATCTGCGTGGAGTACCCGCCGAAGGTGTAGCCACCGGCCTGCTGTTCGGTGGGCACCGCGGAGTTGTAGGTCCAGACCAGGTTTCGCGTGCAGTACTGCTGCTCGCCGGCCAGACAGGGTTCGCACTCGCCGCAGGAATCGACCATGCAGCCCACACCGACCCGATCGCCGACGCGGTGGCGGGTCACTTCGGATCCGACCGCGGCCACGATGCCCGCGATCTCGTGCCCGGGCACGCACGGGTAGGTGGTGCCACGCCATTCGTTGCGGGCGGTGTGGATGTCGGAGTGGCAGATGCCCGCGTATTTCACATCGATCAGCACATCGTGGGGCCCGAGCTCGCGGCGTTCGATGGCGATCTTCTCGAAGGCCCCGTCCGGGGCGGATACGGCATATGCGGCAGCTGTGCTCATGCACTCATGCCTACTCCCGCATCCCGGCCATCATCAACCGGGGGTGGGATATGTCCCGTTCGGCGCGGCGCGGCGATCCGGCCACAGAGGCTCGGCATGCTGGCACGATGGCGATTCTGCTGTCCCTGATCTCGATGTGCGCCACCCTCGTCGGCGGGCTGCTGGCGGCGCGCATCGGCGACCGCAAGCGCCTGGTGCTGGGCCTGGCCGCGGGCGTCATGCTGGGCGTGGTGGCCTTCGACCTGATGCCGGAAGCGCTCGAGGCCGACGAGCGGATCGTGCTCGGCGTCCCGGTCCCGCTGCTGGCCGCGGTGGTCGGCTTCTTCACGGTGCACATCATCGAGCGGTCCATGGCCATTCACACCGGCTATGAGGACGAGTACGTCGCGCACCGGCACGACCACGACTTCAGCGCGCTGGGCCTGCTGGCCGCGGGCGGGCTGGTGTTCCACAGCACGCTGGACGGGCTGAGCATCGGATTCGGTTTCCAGGCCGGTGCCGCGGTGGGCGCGGCGGTGGCCATCGCGGTCATCTGCCACGACTTCGCCGATGGTTTCAACACTTTCACCATCACCACGCTCTACGGCAATGCCCGCAAGCACGCGCTGATCATGCTGATCCTGGATGCTCTGGCCCCGGTGGTCGGCGCGGTGATCGGTACGCTGGTGAAGGTCCCGACCGAACTGGTCGGCCTCTATCTCGGCTATTTCGCGGGATTCCTGCTGTACCTCGCGACGGCCGATATCCTGCCCGAGGCACACGCGGGCAAACCCGCCAAGGGGCCACTGGTGTGCACACTGACCGGGGTGCTCTTCATGCTCGGCGTTGCCGCCCTGAGTCACTGAAATACTGCTATAAAAACGCGCTCAGCTACATCAAGCGTGTAGCAAGTGGACAGATGTACTGGTACACCAATAGATACAGCTCGAGCCGGGCGGACGATCCGCAGTCGGGAGGGTCCGTGGACGACAGCAGACGCCGGGACAGCAGACGCCGGGGCCGGGGCGGCCGCACGCTGGCTCTGCTGATCGCCGCGGTCGTCGGCTTCGCGGGATTCCTCGGCTACCGCGGCGAACTACCGCGCTGGTCCTTCGCCGACGACGCCACCGCCAGTAGCCTCGTCGGCCCGTCGCTGCCGCCGCTGGACGTCGACCTGGTCTCCAAGGTGGCCGAACCGGCCCTGGTGAACATCACCGCGGGCATCCGCCCCTACGGCCTGGGCGCCGCCGGTTCCGGCATCGTGCTCAGCGCCGAGGGCGAGGTGCTCACCAGTCATCACGTCATCAAAGGCGCTGACACCGTGACGGTTTCGGATGTCGGCACCGGCGCGACCTACACCGCCACCGTCGCCGGTTACGACTCCGCGGCCGATATCGCGCTGCTGGAGCTGGCCGGGGCCGACGGCCTGCCGGTCGCCCGCATCGGCAGTTCCGCCCCGCTGCACCTGGGCGACGACGTGCTGGCCATCGGCAATGCGGGCGGCACCGGCTCACCGACCGCGGTGGGCGGCCCCATCACCAATCTGGATTCGACCATCGTGGCCCGCAATGCCGCCGACCTGTCGCGAAAGTCCCTGCACGGCATGATCGAAGTGGCCGCCGCGGTCGCCGCGGGCCAGTCCGGCGGCGCGCTGGTGGACCGCTACGGCGCGGTGATCGGCGTCGTCACCGCCGCCTCCGGGGACGTGGCCAAGGCAATGGGCAAGGGCCCCAACGGCTATGCCGTCCCCATCGACACCGCCATGAACGTGGTGCGCCAGATCCGTTCCGGCACACCGACCGATACCGTCCACATCGGCCCCACCGCCACCCTGGGCATCCTCACCTCCGACGCGCAGCCCGCCGGCGCGCGCATCGACGTGGCCGTCTACGGCCTGCCCGCCTACACGGCCGGACTCGCCGACGGCGAGATCATCACCGCCCTCGACGACCGGCCCGTCACCACCTCACAAATGCTGAAAGCCGCACTCAACGCCCATAAACCCGACGATGTGGTGCGGCTCGGGATCAGCGATCCCACGGGCGGCCACCGGACGGTGAGCGTGACGCTCACCGTCGGGCCACCCAACTAGAACTTGCTGTTCCAGTACGACTGGAACTGGATGTACACGATCAGGACGACCACCGCGTAGAAGACCGCGACCAGCGTCCACCGCCACTCCACCAGGATCTGCAGCAGCCCGCGCGAGCGCCCGAACAGCAGTCCGGTCACGATGGCGAACATGGCCGGGGTCACCGTCCACACCACCATGCACCACGGGCACAGCGCGTGGATCTCGAAGGTCGCGTCCCAGACCAGCCAGCCGATGGCGGCCACGCCGACCAGCAGGCCCAGCCACATGCCGCCGAAGAACCAGCGCGGCAGCGAGATTCCGACCACCAGCAGCAGGGCGATGGTGACGAACACCGAGAAGCCGACCACGCCGATGATCGGATTGGGGAAACCGAACAGCGACGCGGAGTCGGATTCCATCACCGTGGTGCACGAGAAGGTCGCGTCGATGCTGCACATCGGCTTGTAGCCGGGTTCGGTGAGCGACTTGAACTTCTCGACCAGCAGCGTCACCGACGCTCCCCAGCCGATCAACGCGCCCAGCAGCAGCGGCCAGGCCGAGCGGGGGCCCGCCGAAATCATCCCTTGGCCGCGTTCTCGATCACCGGGGTGATGCCGCCTGGGGTCATCAGGACCTTGGGGTCCTGGATCTGGGTGCCGTTCACATACACCGCCGGGGTGCCCTGCACGCCCGCGTCGAAGGTGGCCTGGGTCTCGTTCTCCACGTACTTGGTGTACTTGCCGTCGCGGATGTCCTGTGCGATGGACGGATCCGTGTACCCGGCATCGGTCGCGATCTGGATGAGCTGGTCATCGCTCATACCGTTGCCGTTCTCGGCGGGCTGCTTGCTGAACATGGCGGCCAGCCAGCCCTGGAACTTGGACGGATCGGCGGAGCCGACCACATACGCGGCGTTGGCGGCGCGGGTCGAGAACTTGTTGCCCTTCGACATCCGGTCGAGGAACGAGATGACGTTGTACTCGACCACCGCGGTGCCGTCGGTGGCCGCCGTCGCCAGCGCCTGCGCGTTGGCCTTCTCGAAGGTGGCGCAGATCGGGCACTGCATATCGGCCACGACCTGGACGGTCACCTTCTTCTTGCCGCCCGGCGTGGCCGCGTTCGGATCTCCGACCCGGATGGCGCCGCCCGCGGTGACATTGGCCGGGATCGGCCCGGCGCTCGCGTCGTGTTTGACAACCGGGGCGAAGGAGGTGGCGGTGGCGGACGACTTGTTCTGGTTGTCGTCGGAGTGGCGCAGCGCCAGGGTGATGCCGATGGCGGCCACCAGACCGATCAGGACCGCGGCCACGCCCACCTGGATGAAGATCTTCCGATTGCGATCGGCCTGTGCCGCTTTCGCCAGCGGATTCTGACCTGTCGGTTTCTTGCTCACCTCTGCGCTCACCACGCCTTCCGTTGTCACGACACGTGCGCGCCCATCTTCACCCGAGAACCTGAGAGATTCCTGCATGCGGGCACGACGAGTCGCGCCAGGTGTTCCGCGGGGAGCGATTTTCCGTGGCTGAGGGCGGAAGTTCACCCGCTGGGGTGTGCATCACTCCTGGGCGAGGCGCTTTTGCTGCTCGGCGATATCGAAGTCGGCGCGCGGCCAATCGAGCTTGAGACCCTGCAACGCGTCGATGAGCAACTCGGTGACGGCCAGCCGCGCGTACCCCTTGGAATCGCAGGGCAGGACATACCAGGGCGCGTGGTCGGTGTTCGTACGCTCCAGGACCGCTTGGTACGCCTCTTGATACTGCGGCCAGTACGCGCGCTCGTCGATATCGCCGGGGTTGAACTTCCAGTACTTGTCGGGCCGCTCGAGCCGCTGCATGAGCCGCTTCTTCTGCTCGTCGAGCGAGACGAACATGGCCACCTTCACCACGGTCGTGCCGTCGTCCACCAGCTTGCGCTCGAACTTGTTGATCTCGTCGTAGCGCTTGCCCCAGACCTCCGGAGGCACCAGGTCGTGCACCCGCACCACCAGCACGTCCTCGTAGTGCGAGCGGTCGAACACGCCGATCTGGCCGCCGCGCGGCAACTTCTTGCGAATCCGCCACAGGTAGTGGTGCTTGCGCTCCTCGGCCGTCGGCACGCCGAAGGCCGCGTGGTCCACGCCCTGCGGGTCCACCGAGCCGATCACGTGCCGCACGATGCCGCCCTTACCGGCGGTGTCCATGCCCTGCAACACCAGCAGCACGCTGCGGGTATCGCCGGAACGGCCATTGGCGTAGAGCTTTTCCTGCAGATCCGACAGCACCGCGCGACGCTCCTCGAGCAGGAGTTCCCCGGCCTTCTTGTCACCCTTGAAGCCCGGGGTCGCGGATGGGTTCAGATCGCTGACCCGCACGCCGTCGGCGCGCAGCGCCTTGGTGACCGGTTTGGACCAGGAAGTCGCCTTCGCCATTCCTCATGGTTAGCACGCGCCGATGGTCCGCGCAGGCAACCTCGCCGAATCGGACCCGAGCGACCGATCGGACCCGAGCGCCCAATCAGACCCGGGCGAGATGCACCAGCTGGGCGGCCAGTTCCTCATCGGTGACCGGGGTCAGGGACAGGTCGGCCGCGGTGGTGAGCAGGTAGCGGCCGTCACCGGAGAAGTCCAGCCAGGTGCGGTGCCGAGTCGGCGGGGACAGCGGATTCGCGGGTTCGACCGTGACGGTGATGAATCCGCGCCCGTCCACCGGTTCTCGCAGTTTGCGGCGGAACCGGTCGGCCTCCTCGCCGGTGCCCGCGGCATCCGGATAGAGCACCGCCTGCTGTGGTTCGCGCAGCGGCTCCAGCTGTCCCGGCGGTGCGGAACCGATGACCTCCACCAGCTCGCGCCCCAATTGCTCGGCCGGGCACAGCGATACGCTCACCGCGTCCGGCAGCGAGACCAGAATCCCCGCCCGCTGCTGCGCCACCGCCGCGAAGGCGAGGATGCGCCGCGCGCCCGGGTCGATGGTGCGCTCCCCGTACAGGGTGACGGTCGTGGTGTCGGTGCGGGCGCACAGCGCCAGCGCCGCGGCCAGCTCCGGATCGGTGCGCCGCAGAAACCGCGCGGGCGACCCGCCCGGCGGGGTGATCGCGAATCGTGCTGCGTCCTCGGCGCTCTCGGGCCCGGCCGGACTCGTATCCAGCGGATACGGACGCCGCGCCAGATGGGTCTCACGAGTCCAGATCATCGCGAACTCATCCGGGGTCAGGATCCATTTCACGAGGCCGACCCCCCTTTCTCCGGTACCACCTCCGTCCCGTCCGCGACCCTACCGGAGAGATTCTGCGGGTGCTGCCCGTCGCCGAACACCACAATCTGTGACCTACCGCACTCCCGCAACGCTTTTGCTATCGCTGCCGAACGCCGCCCCCTCAATCGGGCTGTGGCCCGGGGTGATCGGCGAGCCGGGCGAAGGCA
Source organism: Nocardia seriolae NBRC 15557 (assembly GCF_007990715.1). Classification (GTDB taxonomy): domain Bacteria; phylum Actinomycetota; class Actinomycetes; order Mycobacteriales; family Mycobacteriaceae; genus Nocardia; species Nocardia seriolae. The sequence continues at coordinate 17,010 of NZ_BJWY01000113.1, forward strand.
GCGCCGCACCCCGGACGTGAACCTCGAGTTCGGGCTCCTGCGTTCGGATTACACGCTCCGGTCGGAGCGCCCGGGTCAGGCGGGGGTGACCTCGATGGTGATGCCCGCGGCGCGGAGGCGGTCGGTGAGGGCGTCGCCCATGGCGGAGGCCGGGGTGAGGATGCCCGCCAATTCGGGGAGGGTGTCGAAGGCGAGGCAGAGGCCGGATTGGCCGAGCATGACCGAGGTGGCCTGGTAGCCGGGGTCGCCCTTGCCTGCGAAGGTGCAGAGGTATTTCGCGCCGGAGGTGGTGTGGGCGAAGGTGCGCATGGTGAACCAGCCGCTGCGGCGGGTATGTTCGCTCGGGCCGGTGCCGGGCTTGGGGACGATGCGGTCGATGAGCTTGCGGCCCATGGCCGCTCGGGACAGGACCGCGCCCGCGGCCATGGTGGCCACGATGCCGCCCGCGATACCCGCGGCGACCAGGGGCGCGGTGGCCGAGGAGCCCGCGCTCATGACCTCGCGGTAGCGGAAGTTCTTGCCGTAGGGCCAGCCCAGCAGGCCGTTTGGAGCGGCGCACGATCTTGGTGTTGTGCGCGCCCATGATGAAGGTCGCGACCCAGCCGTCCAGGCGGGGGTCGATGGCGGAGGCGCGGGACAGGGCCTGATCGCTCTGGCGGCCGACGTCGGGCTCCATGGACTTGTCCGGGCTCAGCGAATACGGGTGCGACATGATCGAACCCTTCTTCGGGTCCGCGGCGATGGCCTCCATCATGGCGCGGCCGGAATCGATGGTGCCGCCGCTGGCCCCGCCCTTGAGGCTGGCGACCAGGGTGACGTCGGTGAGCTCGCCGGTATTGTCCGCGACGCTGCGCTTGTAGAGCTGGTACACGCTCAGATCCGACGGAATCGAGTCGTAGCCACAGGAATTCACGATCTTCGCGCCGGTCTCGGCGGCCTTCTCGCCGAAACGGTCGATGCAGTCGCGGATGAACAGCGGCTCACCGGTGAGATCGGCGTAGTGCGTGCCGTTCTCGGCGCACGCCTGCACCAGCGGGAAGCCGTAGCGCAGGTATGGCCCGACGGTGGTGACGACCACCTTGGTCCGCGCCGCCAGCGCGTCCAGGCTCGCCTGATCGGTGGAATCCGCCTGCACCAGCGGCCATTCCGCGGCGGCGGCACCCAGCTCGGAGCGTACGGCGGCCAGCTTCTCGGCCGACCGGCCCGCCAGCGCGATGCGCGCCCCGGCGGGCGCGGACTCGGCCAGATACTGCGCCGTGAGCTTTCCGACGAAACCGGTCGCTCCGAATAGGACGATGTCGAATTCCCTGTTGGCCATTGCTTTTCCCATCGGGTGAGGTTTACGCCTTCGCGGCGCGCTTACGGGTCTTCTTGGTCGGCCCCCGGTGGTCGGCGTCGGAGCCGGGCGGCTCGCCAGCCATTCGTGATGCGCGCGCCCGAGTTCGGTGACCGGGTCCTCCCCGTACAGCCACTCGCGGGCGATGCGATGCCAGTTCCCGGTCGCCTCCAGCTGCCCCAGCATGCCGAAGGTGAGGAAGTCCGCGCGCCGCGAGAACAGATGCTCGGGCGGCAGGTTCTGCTGCTTCATCCCGGCGAAGTCGGTGGCCCGCGGGTCCACCGCCAGCACGAAAGCGCCGGAAGCCAATTCGGGTGTGATGGTGAGTTCCTCGTCCACCAGCGCCCACTCGCACGCCGCCAGCACGTACTCCAGGCACTCCTCGGGCGTGATCTCCTCGGCCGATTCGATGACGCCGCGCTTGATCATCAGATCGCGCAGCTCCTCCGCGCGCTCCTCGGCCGCGGCCCGGATGCAGATGGCCTCGAACTGCACGTGCTCGGGATCCATCCGGTTGTAGAGCCCGAAATCCAGGAACGCCACCCGCCCGTCGGGCCCGAGCAGCAGATTGCCCGGATGCGGGTCCCCGCAGAATTCGTTGAACGTGAACAGCGAGCCCACGTAGAACCGGTAGATGATCTCGCCGATTCGATTGCGTTCCGCCGCGGGCAGTTCCCGGATCTCCTCGAATCCCCGGCCCGCGAAGTACTCGCTCACCAGCACCCGGGTGGTGGACAGCTCCGGGTAGGTGGTCGGCACCACGATGAAGGGGTGTCCGGTGAACAGCTCCGAAATCTGCTTCTGGGTATTGGCTTCGGCGACGTAGTCGAGTTCGCTCTCCAGATTCAGCCGCAACTCGTCGAGCACGGCCGGGGTCACCCACGGCATGGCCGACTGCAGGATGCGCCGGAACATGGCCAGGTTCTTCAGATCCGCGCGCACCGCCGCGTCGATCCCGGGGTACTGCACCTTCACCGCGACCTCGCGCCCGTCGTGCAGGGTCCCCTTGTAGACCTGCCCGATCGACGCCGCGGCCACCGGCTCCGGATTGAACTCGGCGAACACGGCTTCCAGCGGCTGCCCGAAGTCCTCCTCGATGACGGCCCGCATGACATCGAACGACACCGAGGGCGCGCTGTCGCGCAGCACCGCCAGCCGCCGCTGGAACCGCTCCCGATGCTCCGGCGGCACCAGATCCAGATCCAGCACGGACAGCATCTGCCCGAGCTTCATGGCCACGCCCTTCATGGTGCCCAGCACCATGACCATCTGCTCGGTGGCCCGGATCATGGACTCCTCGGCCATCCGCGCCCGCACGGCCTCGGATCTGCCGCGCATCGATCGTCGAGTCTTCTGGGCCCGCAAGGCATTACCCGCGACGGCAATCCCCAGCTTCGTCCCCCGCGCGAGCCTGGATGTGGGCAGCTCTTTCGCCATCAGTGACCCTCCATGGGAGCCAACACCCCCGTTGGTGCCGACACGGCGGAAACCGCGTGAGTGGTCCGCCGTGAATCAGCCTAACCAGGCCGGGAACTCGAGTGCTAGCTGTCAGCTAGCAGTATTTTCCGGATCGGGCAGCACGTGCGTCTTCGAGTTGAAGTAGTGCCGGTCGCCGCCCGCCCGGACCATGCCCTCGATGGCGCTCCACGCCATCATCGTCAAGTAGTCGAGCATTTCCTCGCTGGACATGGTGCGGTTGGAGATCCACCAGTCCGTCGCCAGCTGCACGCCGCCGACCAGCACGTAGGACCACAGCATCGACCCCTCGGTCTGCACGCCGCGGTCGAAGGACTTGTCGATGATGACCGCCGAGACCACCTGCGCGAAGAGCTTCTCGAAGTCGGCGAGGGTGGAGGTGTCGGTGGCCGAGCCGTTGCCCATGATGAATCGGTAGACATCGGTGTCCGAATCCACCGTGTGCACGTACGCCGCCAGCGTGTTGCGGACCAGTTGGTATTCGTCGAGGTCGTCGCTGATGGCCTCGTAGATGCGCGGCATCAGCGTGGTCTCGATGAACCGTTCCATGGTGGCGCGGGTCAGATCCTGTTTATCCGAGAAGTACCGGTACAGCACGGTTTTGGAGACGCCGATCTCGGCGGCGATCTCGTCCATCCCGGCGTCGCCGCCGCGCTTGCGGATGGCGGCCAGGGTGCCGTCCACCAGCTCCTCGCGGCGATCGATCTTGTGCTGTTGCCAGCGGCGTTTGCGGCCGTCGACGCGACCACCGCGTGGGCCGGTGGCCGCCTCCATGGCGGCACTCACGGTGCCTTTGGTGGTCACGCTGCGTTGGCTCCTTGTTCGCGTCCTGGGCCTGGGCCTATTCAGCTTAAGCCTCCCATGCTGTGGATCGGCGTCGATCGGGACGGGCCCGGTGACGGGGAGTTCGTCACACCACGCGCCAGAATGGAAGATATGGAGCAATCCACCGGCAGCGCCGGGGTACTCGAAACCACCGAGCCCGGGCCCACGAAGACCACCCCGCCCGCAGGCAGGACCACACCGCCCGGCGGCGCGTTGGCCGACTTCCTCGACGAAGAAGGCAAGAAGCGCGAGCTGTGGCGCATGAAGTCCATCGCCACCGGCTTTCTGGCCGCCGCCACGATCATCTACATCTTCTGCGCCTGGACCGCGTCGCGCGGCGCGGGCGGGGAGTGGGTCGGCTATGTGAAGGCGGCCTCGGAGGCGGGCATGGTCGGCGCGCTGGCCGACTGGTTCGCGGTCACCGCGCTGTTCCGCCATCCGCTCGGGCTCCCGATTCCGCACACCGCCATCATTCGCAAGAAGAAGGACCAGGTGGGCGCGGGCCTGGGCGAATTCGTCCGGGAGAATTTCCTGTCCCCGGACGCCGTCGCCGCCAAGGTGAATTCCGCGCAGATCTCGCTGCGGCTGGGTCGCTGGATGGCCGAACCGGAGCACGCGGAACGCATTTCCGACGAGAGCGCGACCATTCTGCGCGCGGTCATCGGCGTGCTGCGCGACGAGGATGTCGAGCAGATCATCGACAACACCATCGTCAAGCGCATTGCCGAGCCGCTGTGGGGCCCGCCCATCGGCAAGGTGCTCAACGAGCTGATCGCCGACAACCGGCAGGCCCCGCTGCTGGATCTGCTGGCCGAGCGCGCGCACCAGTGGGCGCTGGATTCGCAAGAGACCCTGGACCGCATCGTGCATCGGGACGCCCCTTCCTGGGCCCCGAAATTCGTGAATTCGCTCCTGGCCGAGCGCATTTATCGGGAGCTGGTGGAATTCACCTGGAAGGTGCGCACCCAGCCCGATCACGAGGTGCGGCTGGCGGCCAACAGGTTCCTCGAGGATTTCGCCCACGATCTGCAATACGACGACGCCATGATCGAGAAGGCGGAAAAGATCAAGACCGAGCTCATGGGCAGGCGCGAGGTCACCGGCATGGCGCAGGCCACCTGGCGGGCCGCCAAGCGCCTGATCATGGAATCGGCCGAGGACCCGAATTCCACGCTGCGGCGCAAGGTGTCGGAGAACGTGCAGCAGCTGGGCGAGCGGCTCTCGACCGATCCCGAGGTCCGCGACAAGGTGGACGGCTGGCTCGAGCGCGGCGTCCGATACCTGGTGGCGAACTACGGCGCCGAGTTCGCGACACTGGTCAGCGACACCGTTGCTCGCTGGGACGCGGACGAGGCGAGTCGCAAGATCGAATTGGCGGCGGGCAAGGATCTGCAATTCATTCGCATCAATGGCACGGTGGTCGGTTCGCTGGCGGGCCTGGTGATCTACGCGGTATCCCATTTGCTGTTCAATGGCTGAACATTTGACCAATAAGCGCTGCGGACGCAGCGCTGGGTGTTTGCCCACGGTGGCATCGCAAGACTGTGCTAGCAGAGCGCTTGCAAGAGTTAGCACCCCGTCCTAGAATTGACCACACAACCGCCGGAAGGTGAGTGATGAAGCACGATCCCGAGGTTCCCGAACCGATCGAAGGCGATCCGGAGACGTCCGCCGCCGCAGACCGGTCGGGCCGCGTAGCCAACGCGGCTCACGACATCGGGGGCTTCATCCGGGCGCAACGCGAGGCCGCCCAGGTCTCGCTGCGTCAGCTCGCACAACTGGCGGGGGTGAGCAATCCGTACTTGAGTCAGATCGAGCGGGGGTTGCGCAATCCGTCCGCCGAGGTGCTCGCGCAGATCGCAAAGGGTCTGCGGGTCTCCTCGGAGGTCTTGTACATGCGGGCCGGGTACCTCGAGCAGAGGCCGCACGGCCCTGTCCGGGATGCCCTGCTGGCCGACGTCAATCTGACCGAGCGCCAGAAACAGGTCCTCTTGGACATCTACGAATCGTTTTGCCGAGAAAACCAGGCGAACGAGGACAGAGGGGACGCAACGGACCTTAAGGGGGGCGTTCCCGGGGGAAACAGGGACAACGAGGTTCCGCACCGCACAACCGAAGTTCCGCCACGCCAGGAGAACGAACCATGACCGAGCCCAAGCTCACCGCCACCGTGACCAAGCCGATCTACGCCACCGTCGGCGCGGGCGACGCCATCTACGCCGCCGTGCTCGACGCCGTCTCGCAGATCCGCGAGCGCGCCAATTCCGCCGACGTGCCGGGCCGCATCGAGGAAGCCCGCGAGCGCTTCGCCAACCTGCCGGCCGACCTGCAGGGCCAGGCCGAGACCCTGCGCCAGCGCGTGCAGGCGCTGCCGTCCGAGCTGCCCGAGGACCTGGCCGAGCTGCGTGAGAAGGCCACCCCCGAGGAGCTGCGCAAGCTGGTCGACCAGTACTACCATCAGCTGCTGGACCTCTACGCCGACCTGGCTGCCCGCGGCGAGGAGACCGTCGAGAAGCTGCGCAGCAACCCGGCTTTCGAGGAGCGCTTCGCGCAGGTCGAGACCCGCTACAACGATCTGCTGGCGCAGACCCAGGACATCATCGGCAAGGTCTCCGAGCAGGTCGGCCCCTACATCGGCCTGGCCAAGGAAGAGGCCCCGGTCGAAGAGGCCGTGGACGCCGAGGTCGTGGACGTGACCACCGAGACCGCTCCGGTCGAGGACGAGGCCCCGGTCAAGAAGGCCGCCCCGGCCAAGAAGGCTCCGGCCAAGAAGGCCGCTCCCGCCAAGAAGGCCGCGCCCGCGAAGAAGTAAATCGCGCGCGCCGCGAAAGAGCTTGTCGCCCTCGCACACTGACGTGTGCGGGGGCGACTGCCGTTCGTAAACGTTGTGTTCGGATGGCCGTGTCGCGGCCAGAAGCCCCGGTGGCAGGGGCTGCGCTCCGTATGATGGTGGGGTGATGGGAATCCCCAGCCTGATCTTGACGGTATTGCAGCTCTGCGCGCTAGGTATGACGGTCTTCGCTCTCGTGCACGCGATTCGGCAGCGCCCGGATGCCTTCACGGCCGTGGACAAGCTGACCAAGCCGGTGTGGATCGCCATTCTGGCGGCGTCGCTGGGCGCCCTGTTGCTGGTCGGCACTCCGGTGGGGATTCTGGGCATCGCGGCGGTCGTCGCGACCGGCGTCTATCTCGCCGATGTCCGCCCCAAGGTCGATGAGATCCAGCGCGGCCCGCGCTGGTAACCGGCCCCGATTCTCTCGGCCGTCACCCGGATCGCCCGGGTGGCGGCCGATTTTTCTTTTACGCCGATGTTCTTTTTCACACGAATGGCCTGGCCAGGGGTGAGCTGCGTTCCGACTCGGAAACTTTTCGGGTGCTTGCACTAGCAAGCACCCGTGACGCGGGTTACTGTATCTAGTAGTAACACAAAGGAGTGTCCTATGCGGGCAATGCTGCCTCACTCTTCGGACCTCAGCCGAAAGGTCCGCGACCTGGTGCGAGCGCACCGGGCGGAGCTGCGCACCCGGACCTACGGCAATGCGGATCTGAACCCGCCGGCCGGTCCCTGCGAGGTCGTACCGGTGGTCGCCGCCGATGGCGCCCGGCTCCGCGTCCACGCCTACGGTCCCGCCGATGGCGACGTCATCGTGCTGGTGCACGGCTGGACCTGCTGCCTCGAATACTGGAACCCCCAGATCAACGCCTTCGCCGGCGAATACCGCGTCATCGCCTACGACGTGCGCGGCCACGGCGAGAGCGAACTGGGCACCGCCCCGCTCACCACCGATCGGCTCGCCGACGATCTCGCCGATGTGCTGGACACCGTGCTGCAGCGCGGCCAGCGGGCCGTGCTGGTGGGTCACCGCCTGGGCGGTATGACGATTCAGGCCTGGGCGGGCCGGTATCCGCACCGGGTGCAGCGCCAGCTGCTCGCGGTGCTGCTGACCAATACCGCCGCCGGTGATCTGATCGCCGAGACCACCGTGATCCCGTTCCTCAATCGCGGACTCGCCAGGCTGCCGTTCCGGGCCGGCCTGCTCGGGCTGAGCGCGCCGATTCTCTTCCCGCCGATCGCCCCCGTGCGGTGGATCTTCCGGCGGCAGATCATGAGCCTGGCCACGGTCGGCCACCTCGCCGAGTTCGGCCTGAACATCGTGCGCTCGTGCCCGGCGCGGGTGCGTGGCCGTTTCGGAACCCTGTTGTCGCACTTGGATGTCGGGCGCGGGGCGGCGAAACTGACCGTTCCGACGACCGTCATCGCCGGGTCCGCGGACGATATGACCCCGCCCGTGCATTCGGAGCGGATCGTCGAAATGCTCACCGAAGCCGGCAGTCTGGACGGCTACAAGATCCTGCCGACCGGTCACCTCGGGAATGTCGAGGCGTACCAGGAGTTCAACGTCGAACTCGCCCGGGTGGCCAAGTCCGCGTTCGGAATTCCGGCCCGGGTGGTCGGAGCCTGAGGGGTGGGGACCTTTTCCTCACCCTTGGTGCCCTATTTCGGGGCGGTTACCGCCCCGACCATGAAACTCG
>NZ_BJWY01000114.1 GCF_007990715.1 Nocardia seriolae NBRC 15557
GTATTAGGTGCAGTGTTCGGGTTCGGCCGGATTCCAATGAATCGGGCGATGCCGATCGGAGGGGCGGGAGGGTTGCGGTGGTGGGTAGGAGCAGGATTCGATTTCGGAGCGCGGCTCGGAGAGTCGCGGCGGCCGATTCCACCACCGCTCGGGCGGCGAGTGCCTCGGTGGTGGTGATGGTCGATGCGAACTGGAATCGTTGTGCTACTTCGGGTTCCAGTGCGGTTGGGTGTGCGCGGAGCCATTCGCCGTGGTTTTTCCAGGCTTCGAACGCCTGAACAGTGCGGAATGCTGTGAACCAGGTGCCGAGGTCGGCTTCCATGGCGGTTTCGACAGCGCCCAGATGCCGTGCCGCGAAAAGGCTTGCCGCCGCCAGCTCGACATCGGCCGGTGCGCACAGCGCGGGGTCGATGATGAACTCGGGATCGGAAACGAGTTCATCAGTGCCTGAACCCTGTTCGGGAAGAAGGCATTCGGATACCGCCTTCAATGTCGCCAGGTCGCGGGTCAGCCAACTCACGGTATCGAAGGATTCGGCCAGCGGTAGCACTCCGGTGGTGGGGATGGATCCGTGTGAGGTTCGGATGCCCCACAATCCTTGGCAGGCCGCCGGTATCCGGATCGACCCGGCGGTGTCGGTGCCGAGTCCGATATCGGCCTCGCCCCGGGCGACGGCAACCGCCGACCCGCTCGAGGATCCACCGGGAACACACTGTGGCGCAGCGGGATTCACCGGCATCCCGTATTTCCCGTTCCCGCCGGTGATGCTGTAGGCGAGCTCGTCGGTGTGCGCGATACCGGCGATATCGGCTCCCGCGGCGAGCAGCCGCGAGACGACCTCCGCATGCGCCGGACTCGGTCCACCGAGGAATTCGACAACGCCTGCGCCGAGCGGGAATCCGGCAACCGCGTAAAGATCCTTCACCGCTACTGTGCGCCCGTTCAGCACCCCCACACCGGTAGCCCGAATCAGCGGTGCCCCGCGCTCACGCCATACACTCGAGTCGAATTCCGAAGCCTCGCCGGGCATTGCCTCCACAGCGGTCATCAGGCCCGCTCGAGAATACGCTTGGCCAGTTCGGTGCTCGCATGGTGGACGAAGTCGCCGACTCGCACCTCACCATGCACCCCGCGCACCTGATCCACCGCCTGGGAGATATTGAAATCGGCTGCGGCACTGAGGTACAGGTACGCCTGCTGCGGGTCGGCGTCGAACAGCGACACCACCAGCTCGACCGCGTTGCGGACGCAAATCTCCAGTGCCTTGTTCAGATCCTCGTCCAAACCGGTCGGGATGAGCAGCCCGTGGGCGACCGCGAACGGCCCGACGGTCCTGCCCAATCCGGCGCTGACCTGCGCTGCCGGAATCACATCGACGGTCAGCCGGGCCCGCAGCGGCGCTTCCAGCGCGGTCAGCGCGACTTCCCCGTTCCCCTGCGCGAAATGCGGGTCCCCGACGTAGAACAGCGCGTCCGCCACCTGCACCGGCAGGAACAGCGTCGCGCCCGCGGTCAGGCGGCGGATGTCGATATTGCCGCCGTGCGGTCCGGGCGGAACCGAGGAGACGCGGGTATCGGTGTCGGTGGCGACGCCGATGATGCCCAGGAAAGGATTCAACGGAAAACTGGCGCGCTGCAACAGATCCGGGTGCATCGGCATGCTGCCTAACCATGCGCCGTCCTGCGATTCCACCGAACAGAACTGCCCGTAGTTCCCATCGAAGCCGAGCCGATGGGCGAGCACTCCCCGCGCATGCCGGGTGGAGACCACCCCGTAGGGCGCGCGCATGGTCAGCTCGTCGATGCGGATGGCGAGCAGATCCCCGGGTTCGGCCCCCGACACCGCGATCGGCCCGGTGACGATGTGCGGCCCGGCCAGCGAATCACGTTGCCGCGTGCGCGCGATCTCGACGGCGTCGGCGAGCACCTGGTCGTCATCGACTCCGTGCCGCCCGAAGTAGGCGACCGGATCCGAGCCCTGATCGTCGAGAATGCCTCCGTGGCTGACGGTGTCGATCATGACGCTGCCGCCGGGTTCGATGGTCGCGATGGGCCGATCCCCCACCCGGGGCAGCCGCCCCCACAGCACCGCCGCCGGGTCGGCCGGGAGGTAGACGGCGTCGCCGCCGATCCCGTCATCGGGTTGCAGTACCGGAAACGCCGGGGCGTATCCCCGCACGATCGACGTCACGATCTTTCCCTCTCCTACCCGACCGCAATTGGTCGGACCATCCGATCTGCCGACCATAAGCCGCGCGAACGATCGACGGCGGGATGTGAACGGAACGTAACTGCCGTTTTACTTCCATGAAATGGCATGCATACGAACAGATTTAGAGTTGGGGCGATGACGGCATCGATTCCGCCGCTGCGCCGGCGGGTACGCAGTGTCAGCGCGGAGGTCGCGGCGCATCTGGAAGGGCTGATCACCAGCGGGGAACTGCGGGCCGGGGATCGGCTGCCGCCGGAGCGGGAGCTGGCGGCGAATATGAACGTCTCGCGATCGTCGTTGCGGCAGGCCATGTTCGAGCTGGAATCCAAGAATCTCATCGAACGCAAGCAAGGGCGGGGCAGCACCGTCACCGATCTGACCCGGCACGTCGGGGATCTCACCGAGGGGCTGGGCGAGCTGGATATCGAGCTCGGCTACGCCATCGAGCTGCGCGATCTGGTCGAACCGCGCATCGCCCAGCTCGCCGCGCTGCGCGCCGTGGAATCGAATCTGCTGTCCCTGGACGAGGTGCTGACCCGCTCCAACGAAACCCTCTCCCCCGCCGAATCCCTGCGCCTGGACATCGAATTCCACACCCTGCTCGCGCACGCCGCCCAGAACCCGCTGCTGGTGACGCTGTGCACCATGACCACCGACTGGACCCGCCGCACCCGCATCCTGTCCCACCGCACCCGCCACGGCCGCCGCCTCTCCCTCGACGGACATCACCGGATCTACGAGGCGGTGGCCGTCCAGGACGGCGCGGCCGCGGCCGCCGCCATGGAACGGCACCTGCGCGAAGTGCGCGAGCTCAGTGGCTCAGCGCCGGAACCGCTTTGACCGGGCTCGCCGCGCCGGTGCGGAACGTGCGCCGATAGGCCAGCGGCGAGACGCCGATCGCCTCGTGCAGATGCTGGCGCAGCGAAGCGCCCGTGGCGAATCCGACCTCACCGGCGATCCGGTCCACGGAAAGCTCTGTCGTCTCCAGTAATTCGCGGGCACGAAAGACGCGTTGCTGAATCAGCCAGCGTCCCGGGCTCATTCCCACCTCGTCGCGGAACCGCCGCGCGAAGGTGCGTCCGCTCATCCGCGCCCGATCGGCGAGATCGGACATGGTGAGCGGCTGGTGCAGGTTCTCCAGCGCCCACTGCCGCGCCACGGCCGTGCCCGCGGCGGTCGGCGGCGGCACCGGCTGTTCGATGAACTGCGCCTGGCCACCCTCGCGCCACGGCGGCACCACGCACCGGCGCGCCACCATATTGGCGACCTCGCTGCCGTGATCGGAGCGAATCAGGTGCAGGCACAGGTCGACTCCCGCGGTCGCGCCCGCCGAGGTCAGAATGTCGCCGTCGTCGCCGTAGAGGACGTTCGGGTCGACCTTCACCCTCGGGTAGACCCGCCCGAACCGCTCGGCGAAGTTCCAGTGCGTGGTGGCGGGCCGGTCGTCGAGCAGTCCGGCGGCGGCCACCACGATCGCACCCGTGCAGATGGACACCAGCCGCACGCCGGGCGGGATCGACGCGAGCGCCTCCGACACCGCCTGCGGCAGACCGTCCTTCAGGATGGGCAGCACATCACACGGCGGAATAACCACGGTGTCAGCGGTTTTCAGCACGCTCGCGTCGTGGGCGACCGCGATGTCGAAGTCGGAGTTGCTGCGCACCGGCCGCCCGTCGAGTGAGCAGGTGACCACCTCGTAGCGGCCGTCGGCGGTCCCGAACACCCGATTGGGGATACCCAGCTCGAACGGGTAGACGCCGTCCAGCGCCAGCACCACGACCCGATGCGGCCGGGTCGTGGCCGACTCCGGAATGTCCTCACACGGCACGATGTCCTCGAACGGCATGGCACGATCCTATCGAATAATGGCGATCTTGCCATTTTCCGTGCGGGCGGCCGACGGCAAGCTGGGATCCATGAGCGAAACCGACAACACGATTCCCACCACCATGAAGGCGATCGGCCAGGACGTCCTCGGCGGCCCGGAGGTGCTGCACGAGGTGGAACTGCCGGTGCCGCAGCCGGGTCCGAGCGAGATCCTGGTGCGGGTGCGCGCCACCGCCCTGAACCCCACCGACTGGAAGCACCGCGCCGTCGAGGGCATGTTCCTGCCCGAGCCGCCCTTCGTGCTCGGCTGGGACGTCTCCGGCGAGGTGGCCGCCATCGGCTTCGGGGTCACCCTGTTCGAACCCGGCGACGAGGTCTTCGGCATGCTCCCCTACCCGTACGGCCGCGGCGCCGCCGCCGAATACGTCACCGCCCCCGCCCGCGCCTTCGCCCGCAAGCCCGCCAACCTCGACCACACCCACGCCGGTGCCATCCCCCTGGCCGCCCTCACCGCCTACCAGGCCCTGGTCGACACCGCGAATGTGCAAGCGGGCCAGCGGGTCCTGATCCACGCCGCCTCCGGAGGCGTCGGCCACTTCGCCGTCCAGATCGCCAAGTCGCTCGGCGCCCACGTCACCGCCACCGCCAGCGCTGCCAACCACGACTTCCTCCGCACCCTCGGCGCCGACGAGGTCCTCGACTACCGCACCACCGATTTCGCCGAAACCGTCCGCAATATCGATATGGTCCTCGACCCCATCGACTCCCCCCACGCGCTCCGCTCGCTGCGCACCCTGAACCCCGGCGGCATCGTGGTCTCCATCCGCGCCACCGGCACCGACGAGCTCTACGCCGAGGCCGAGAAGCTGGGTGTCCGAGCGATCGCCATGCTCGTCGAGGCCGATCACGCGGGCATGGAAGCGATTCGGGAACTGGCCGAATCCGGCGCCCTCCGCCCCACCCTCGCGGGCGTCTTCCCCCTCGCCGATGCCGCCAAGGCGCACGCCCTCGGCGACACCGGCCGCACCGTCGGCAAACTCGTCCTCACCGTCGAGTGACGTCCGGTTCAGGACTCGAATAGATCCATCTGGGGTTCGTGACGCCGAACCTCGATCGATCCGAACACCAGATCGGGCGGCGGTACCAGGCCCAGGTGCTCCCAGGCGGCGGCGGTGGCGACGCGTCCGCGGGGCGTGCGCGCGACCAGACCCGCACGCACCAGGAAGGGTTCGCAGACCTCTTCGACGGTGGCCGACTCTTCGCCGACGGCCACGGCCAGGGTCGAAACACCCACGGGGCCACCGTTGAAGCTGCGGATCAGCGCGCTCAGGACCGCGCGGTCGAGGCGGTCCAGGCCCAGGGCGTCCACGTCGTAGACGGCCAGGGCGGCGGCCGCGATCTCGGGAGTCACCAGGCCGTCGGCCTTGACCTCGGCGTAGTCGCGGACGCGGCGCAGCAGGCGGTTGGCGATGCGCGGCGTTCCCCGGGAACGGCCCGCGATTTCGGCGGCGGCGGACGATTCCAGGCGGACGCCCAGGATTCGGGCCGAGCGTTCGAGGATCAGCTGGAGTTCGTCGGGTTCGTAGAAGTCCATGTGGCCGGTGAAGCCGAAACGGTCGCGGAGGGGGCCGGTCAGGGCACCCGAGCGAGTTGTCGCGCCCACCAGCGTGAACGGGGCGATGTCGAGCGGAATCGACGTCGCCCCGGGGCCTTTGCCGACCACCACGTCGACGCGGAAGTCCTCCATGGCCAGGTAGAGCATTTCTTCGGCGGGGCGGGCCATGCGGTGGATCTCGTCGATGAACAGGACATCGCCCTCGACCAGATTGCTGAGCATGGCGGCCAGGTCACCCGCGCGTTCCAGCGCGGGGCCGGAGGTGAGGCGCAGGGCGGCGCCGAGTTCACCGGCGATGATCATGGCCATACTGGTCTTGCCCAGACCCGGTGGCCCCGAGAGCAAGACGTGGTCGGGGGTGCCGCCGCGCAGTTTCGCGCCGCGCAGCACCAGCGCCAGCTGTTCGCGCACCCGCGGCTGGCCGATGAAGTCGTCCAGGGATTTCGGGCGCAGGCTGGCCTCGATCTCACCGTCGGACTGCAGATAGCTTGCGGTGACGGCGGATTCGTCGTCTTCGAGGGGATCGAAATCGTCGGTCATGATCGACTACCGATTCTTGCCGAGCAGCCCGAGCGCGGTGCGCAGCGCCTGCGAGGTGCCCAGGGCCGGGTCGTCGGCCAGCACGGCGTCCACCGCGCCCTCGGCCTGGCGGGCCGGGAAGCCGAGTCCGATGAGGGCGTCGACGACCTGCTCGCGCACGGGGGTCGCCATGGGCGCGGGACCGGATCCGGGCGGACCGGACTGCACCGGAACCAGATTCACCTTGTCGCGCAACTCGACCACCATGCGCTCGGCCCCGCGCTTGCCGATGCCGGGCACCCGGGTCAGCGCCGCCACATTCGATTCCGCCAGGGCCTTGCGCAGCGCCTCGGGCTCGAGCACCGCGAGCACCGCCATGGCCAGCTTCGGGCCCACGCCGGACACGGTCTGCAAGAGCCCGAACAGCTCCCGCGCCTCGGTGTCGGCGAAGCCGAACAGCGTCATGGAGTCCTCGCGCACGATCATGGTCGTGTACACCCGGGCGTCCTCGCCGCGGGTCAGTCCGGCCAGGGTGGCGGGGGTGGCATTGACCCGATATCCGACTCCCGCGGCCTCGATGACCGCATGGTCGAGTCCGATCTCGAGCACCTCACCGCGTACCGACCTGATCACCGGGTTACCGCCTTCCGTTGCTGGGCAAGCCGTTCCTCGTACATGCGCCGCTGCGCCGCGGCCATCGCCTCCGCCTTGGCCATGCGATCGAGCATGGGTGCGCGCCAGCAGTGGCAGATGGCCAGGGCGAGCGCGTCGGCGGCGTCGGCGGGTTTGGGTGCGACGGCCAGCCCGAGGATACGGGTCACCATGGCGGTCACTTGCGCCTTGTCCGCCGAACCGTTGCCGGTGACGGCCGCCTTCACCTGGGACGGGGTGTGGAAGTGCACCGGGATCTGCCGCCGCGCGGCCGCCAGCGCGATGACGCCGCCCGCCTGCGCGGTGGCCATGGCGGTACGCACATTGTGCTGGGAGAAGACGCGTTCGATCGCCACGACCTCGGGCCGATGCGTGTCCATCCAGGCCGCGGCGGCATCGGCGACCAGCAGAAGCCGTTGCGCCAGTTCCATTTCCGGCGACGTACGCACCACATCGACCTGCACCATGGCGACCTGTCTGCCCGTGCTGCCGACGACCATGCTGAGCCCGCACCGGGTGAGCCCGGGGTCGACGCCCATCACCCGCACCGAAACCCCTCTCACCGTGAACGAACAACTGTTCGAGAGTCTAACGGACGCGCGCGGTCACCCCGCCCATCGACACGGGTGATTGTCCATCGGCACGGCCGGTCGCGGTGCGGGTCCGGGTGTTTCGTCCGGAAGCAGGACCCGCTCGGGGCGGGGGCACCCGGGCGACGGCGGCTGCTGTTGTCAACCGTGGCGTTCAGATAGTCGATGCCCATCACCATGCCGGACTCGTAGGTGTCCGGATCGGTCGTCGTGGGCGTGTGGCTCCAGCTGCCGTCCGGATTCACGGTGGAGGTCCCGGGATGGGTCATCCCGTGCTTCCAGTGACCGCAGGACGCCTGCACGTCCTCGGTCGAGTGGCTGTTCACCCAGATCGACTTCTCGTACGTGCCACCGAAATCCGAGCAGTGCACCCGGACCTCGATGCGATAGATGTCATCGGTGTCGTTGCGGCAGCTGTGATCGCCGCACGAAACCCCCTCGGCCAGATCCTGGGCGAGGGCGGCGGGGGCGAGCGCGCCGGCCGCGGCGGTGATCGCAGCGGCGATGCCGAGACCGACCAGCAACCGATTGGTCATGCGTGAATCAACTCCTATCGACTGTGACCCGACCCGGGATACAGCTTGTCGCACAGGAGCTTTCACGCGCATCGGGGTAAACCCGGAATTCGCCGGATCAGACACCCCGAGCCGGGGACAGCGCGGTGGCGAAGACCCGGAACGCGTCCTCGGAGAAGAGCACGAAGCGCACCTGCTCGACGGCGGTATCGCTGCCCCGCGCGGTCTCGACGGCAATGCGGGCGCCGTCGTCCATGGGCCAGCCGTAGACGCCGGTGGAGACGGCCGGGAAGGCGACACTGCGCGCCCCGAGTTCGTCTGCCACGCGCAGGGATTCGCGATAGCAGGAGGCCAGCAGCGCCGACCGGTCCTCGGCCGCCGACCAGACGGGACCGACGGTGTGAATCACCCACCGGGCGGGCAGGTTTCCGGCCACCGTGGCGACCGCCTGCCCGGTGGGCAGGCCGCGGCCGTAGTGCGACGCCCGCAAAGCACGGCAGGCGGCGAGAATCTCGGGCCCGCCGCGCCGGTGGATCGCGCCGTCCACTCCCCCGCCGCCGAGCAGCGAGGAGTTCGCGGCGTTCACGATGGCATCCACCCGCTGTTCGGTGATATCGCCTCGCACGGCGCGCAATTCGGGCATGGGGAGATCCTCCCATCCGATCCCCGACGGCACGCCGAGAATCCGATCGCGCCGCGAATACGACGCGGGCCGCCTCCCGGTGTGGGAGGCGGCCCGCGTCGTCGGAAGCTTCGCCTACGCGTCCAGCTCGGCCAGCACCTCGTCGCTGATGTCGACATTGGTGTAGACGTTCTGCACGTCGTCGCTGTCCTCGAGCGCGTCGACCAGCTTGAACACCTTGCGGGCCAGCTCGGCGTCGGCGGGCACGGTCACCGAGGGCTGGAAGCCGGATTCGGCGGAGGTGTAGTCGAACCCGGCCTTCTGCAGCGCGGTGCGGACCGCGATCATGTCGCCCGGCTCGGAGATGATCTCGAACTCGTCGCCCAGGTCGTTGATCTCCTCGGCGCCGGCGTCGAGCACGACGTCGAGGATGTCGTCCTCGGAGCGCCCGGCCTTGTCCAGGATCACGATGCCCTTGCGGGAGAACAGGTAGGACACCGAACCGACATCGGCCATATTGCCGCCGTTGCGGGTGACCGCCAGGCGCACCTCGCCGGCCGCGCGGTTGCGGTTGTCGGTGAGGCACTCGATCAGCAGGGCGACGCCGCTGGGGCCGTAGCCCTCGTACATGATGGTCTGCCAGTCGGCGCCGCCGGCCTCTTCACCGCCGCCGCGCTTGCGCGCGCGCTCGATGTTGTCGTTGGGCACCGACGACTTCTTCGCCTTCTGGATGGCGTCGTACAGAGTCGGGTTGCCGTCCGGGTCACTACCACCGGTGCGGGCCGCCACCTCGATGTTCTTGATCAACTTGGCGAAGAGCTTGCCGCGCTTCGCGTCGATCCCGGCCTTCTTGTGCTTGGTGGTGGCCCATTTGGAGTGGCCGCTCATTCCCTACTTCCTCGTTTCAGGGGGCTTCGTTCGTCAAGTCGCAACGTACCCGCCCCGGCGGACGGACAGCCGCACCAGTCTACTCGAGTGCCGGTTCAGACCCCGGCGCGCGGGCGGACGGCGGTGTCCACGAACAGCTTGTGCACGCGCAGATCACCGGTGACCTCCGGATGGAAGGAGGTGGCGATGACATCGCCCTGGCGCACCGCGACGATGCGCCCGGCCGCGGGACCCGACGGCACCCGGGCCAGCACCTCGACGCCGTCACCTGCGGTTTCGACCCACGGGGCGCGGATGAACACCGCGCGCACCGGGCCGTCGTCGAGACCCTGGAAGTCCAGGTCGGCCTCGAAGGAATCGACCTGGCGTCCGAAGGCATTGCGGCGCACGGTCATATCGATGCCATGCAGCGGCTTCATATCCGGGCGGGTGTCGAGCACCTCCGAGGCCAGCAGGATCATGCCCGCGCAGGAGCCGTAGGCGGGCAGGCCCTCGCGCAGCCGCTGCTTCAGCGGTTCCAGCAGTTCGAAGACCTCGAGCAGTTTGCTGATGGTGGTGGATTCGCCGCCGGGCAGCACCAAACCGTCAATGGTGGCGAGTTCGGATTCGCGGCGCACGGCCACGACATTCGCTCCGCAAGCTTCCAGCGCGTGCACGTGTTCACGCACATCACCCTGCAGGGCCAGCACGCCAATTGTCGGTTTCACGCCGTCGAGCATACTTTCGCGGGTTGCTGTGGCCCTGCTCACCCAGGGTGTCAGGGTTCCGTTAGGACCAGTGTCCAATCCCTCGCCGGGGAGAACACTCGCGCAAGTGACTGATCTGCTTCCGCAAACCTCGCCCGGGCCGCGCGGTGGTGTCGACGTGCCGCCGCCCCGGCCCGGGCTGGCCCGGCCGCCGCGGCGCGGGCTGACCGTTGCGACCTGTCTGGCCGGACTCTCCCTCGACGCCATGGCCTCGGTCGCCTACGGTCCCGAGGCGATCGTGCTGGTGCTGGCCGCCGCCGGAACGGCCGGGCTGGGCTTCACCCTGCCGGTGACCCTGGCCATCGTGGTGCTGCTGGCCGTGCTCATCGCCTCCTACCGGCAGGTCATCGCCGCCTTCCCCAACGGCGGCGGCGCGTACGCGGTGGCCAAGGAGCGGCTCGGGCATCGCACCAGCCTGGTGGCCGCGGCCTCGCTGATCGTGGATTACGTCCTGAACGTGGCGGTGTCCATCGCGGCGGGCGTGGCGGCATTGACCTCCGCGTTCCCGGCCCTGTTCCCCTATACCGTCTGGATCTGCCTGGCCGTGCTGGCCGGGATCACGGCGCTGAACCTCTACGGCATCCGCGAGAGCGCCCGCGCGTTCATGGCCCCGACCGTGGTGTTCGTGCTCGGCATCCTCGCGGTGATCGTGGTCGGGCTGCTGCGCACCGAACCCGATGCCGTCGCGACCGGGGCGGCCGTCTCCGAGAACGCCCGCACCATCGGAATCCTGTTGCTGCTCAAGGCCTTCTCCAGCGGTTGCGCGGCGCTGACCGGCGTCGAGGCGATCGCCAACGCGGTGCCGAGCTTCGCGCAGCCCAAGGTGCGCCGGGCGCAGCGGGCCGAGGTGGCGCTGGGCACGCTGCTGGGCGTCATGCTGATCGGGCTGGCCCTGCTCATCGAGAAGTTCTCGATCCGCCCGCTGGACGGCACCACCGTGCTCTCGCAGCTCACCGAGGCGGCCTTGGGGCACGGAATCGGTTACTACATAGTGCAATTCGCGACCGTCGTCCTGCTGGCGCTGGCGGCCAACACCTCCTACGGCGGCCTGCCGACGCTGACCAAGATCCTCGCCGACGACAACTGCCTGCCGCACCGCTTCGCGGTGACCTCGCCGCGGCAGGTGTACCGCTTCGGCGTACTGGCCCTGGGCATTTCGGCGGCGGTGCTGCTGATCGCCTCCGAGGGCAATATGAACGCCCTGGTCCCGCTGTTCGCCATCGGGGTGTTCGTGGGCTTCACCATCGCGCAGGTCGGCATGGTCCGGCACTGGCTGGCCAACCGGGTGCCGGGGTGGCGCTGGCGGATCGCGCTCAACGGTTTCGGCGCGGTGCTGACCTTCGTCGCGCTCGTCGTCACCACCTCCATGAAATTCGCCGAGGGCGCGTGGCTGATCGTGCTGGTGCTGCCGCTGCTGGTGGTGGCGATGGAACGGATCCGCCGAACCTACGGCCGCATCGACGGTTGCCGCGGCGCGGGCTGCGTGCCCGCCGAGCCGCGCGCCACCGAAACCGCCATCGTGGTCCCGGTTTCGGAGGTCTCCGAGCTCAGCCGCGAGGCCCTGTCGGCGGCCATGTCGCTGGGCCGCGATGTGACGGCGGTGCACGTGTGCCTGCCCGGGGAGAACATCACCGTGTTCACCAAGGAGTGGGAGGCCTGGCATCCGGATGTGCGGCTGCTGCTGCTCGAGGATGGCGATTCCACCGTCGGCGGGCCGGTGGCCCGGTATGTCCGCGACAATTTCGCGGGCCGCCGCAAGGTGGTGGTGATCGCCGAGATCGAGCCGCCCGCGGGGTGGAATCACGTGCTGCCCAGCCATCGCAGCGACGCGCTGGAGCGGGTGCTGCGCAAGATGCCCGACACCGTGGTGTGCCATCTGCGGGTGCAGACCGCCTGAGGAGCACCGGAAACATGAGCGCGCCACCGGCTTTCGTCGGTGGCGCGCTCGTTTCGGCAGCGGCTCAGGCGGTTCCGGGCGGATACGACTCCGCGGCCGGGTCGCGGAAGGTGCGGATCAGCCCCTCCTGCATGACCACCGCCACCAGTTCCCCGGCCTGGTTCCAGATCCGGCCGCCGGTCAGCGCCCGCCCCGCGCCCGCCGAGGGCGACTGCTGGTCGTAGAGCAGCCAGTCGTCGGCGCGGAAGGGCCGCAGGAACCACATGGCGTGATCCAACGACGCGTTCTGGGTCGGCTCGTCGGGGTGGATGACCTTGGAGGAACCCAGCAGCGTCATATCGCTCATGTAGGCCAGCGTGCAGACGTGGAACAGCGGATCGTCGGGCAGCGGGTGCCGGTAGCGGAACCACACCTGCTGCTGGGCGACCAGGCCGCCGCGGCGGTCCACCTCGTCCTGCGGAATGGTGCGGATGTCCCAGTGCTCCCATTCGCGCATGGCCCACAGCCGTTCCGGGCTCATGGACTCCTTGGCGTCGGGCAGCTCCAGCGGCGGCGGCACCGTGGGCATCACGTCCTGATGCACCGGCCCCTCGTCGCCGACGTGGAAGGAGGCCGACATGGTGAAGATGGCCTCGCCGTTCTGCACGCCGGTGACCCTGCGCGTACAGAAGGAGCGGCCCTCGCGGATGCGGTCGACCAGGAACACGGTCGGCCGCTCCGGATTGCCCGGCCGCAGGAAATAGCCGTGCAGCGAATGCACCTGATAGTGCGGATCCACCGTGCGCACCGCCGCCACCAGCGCCTGCCCGGCCACCTGGCCGCCGAAAGTGCGAGGCAGCTGGGTCTTGGTGGACGCGCCGCGGAAGATGTCGCGTTCGAGTTGCTCTATCTCGAGCGCCTCTTCGATCGTCGCCATGCACCCGTCCCTTCGCGTTTGTCCCGCTCAGGCTAACAACCGAGCAATTCTATCGATTCATACACGGCCGTTTCTGATACGATAGTTTCATGAGCTGGATGCGCCGCCTCCTGATCGCCGCGAGTTGCGTTGCCGCCCTGGCACTGTCGGCCGGCGGCTGGGTGATCGTGGCCAATGACTTCGACATTCGCGAACAGCGGGTGACCATCACCGGCGGCCCGCAACCGCTGCACGCCACCCTGGCACTGCCCGAACACGGCGACGGGCCGTTCGGGCTGGTGGTTTTCGTGCACGGCGACGGCCCCGCCGACGCCACCCGCGACTCCTTCTACCGGCCGCTGTGGGAATCGTTCGCGCGCGCCGGGTACGCGGCGCTGGCCTGGGACAAGCCCGGAGTCGATGGCGCGCCGGGCGATTGGCTCGACCAGACCATGCACGATCGCGCGGTCGAGACCGAGGCCGCCCTCGACTGGGCGCGCGGCCGAGCCGAGATCGATCCCGCCCGCATCGGGGTGTGGGGCATCAGCCAGGCCGGGTGGGTGCTGCCGGAGGTCGCGGCGCGGCATCCGGAGCTGCGGTTCATGATCCTGGTGAGCCCGGCCGTCAACTGGCTGCGGCAGGGCGAGTTCAATCTGCGCGCCGAGCTGGGTGAGCGCCACGCCGCCGCCGACGAGCTCGCCGCGCAGCTGCGACGCCGGGAGACGAATCTGTCACTGCTGCGCGAGGGCGCGGACTACGACCGATACCGCTCGGCCACACTGGATTCCCCGCCCGTGTCGGCGCAACGCTGGCGCTTCGTCTCCCGGAACTATCTGTCCGATGTCACCGAAACCCTGCCGCGCCTGCGGGTTCCGACACTGCTGCTGCTCGGCGGCCACGATCTCAATGTCGATGCCGCCGAAACCGAGCGCGTCTACCGCGCGTCCGTACCGGCCGACCTGCTCACCGTGCGGACCTTCCCCGGCGCCTCCCACAATCTCGTGAAATTCGACCTGGATCGCCCCGACGGCACCCGGGCCTACCTGACGGCGCTGTTCGCGCCCCGATCCCTGTACGCCCCCGGCTATCTCGACGCCCTGCGCCGCTACGCCGAGCACTGACACGCCCGGGTCGGCCGAACCGATCCGCGGCGGTCGGCGAGGCGACCCGTAGGCTGTCCGCCGAGAGGAGTGAGCTGTTGGACGAGCCGGACCCGACCACCGAGATTCCGACCCGGACGCTGGTGGAGAGCATGATCCGCGAGGACGCCACCATCGACGCCGGGGAACTCTACGACGTCGCGGCGGCGCTCGGGATGAGCGACCAGCAGGTGCGGCTGTGCATCAAAAGGCTGGTGGCAGAGGGCCGGTTCACGCACGAGGGGCGCGGGCGCACGGCGGTGCTGCGGGCCACCGGCGACACCCGGGGCGCGATCGAACCCGAACTCGAGTATCTGCGCTTCATGTACGCGCAGGATCGCGGGCGGGCGAGGTGGGACGGGGTATGGCATCTGGCGGCCTTCGCGGTGCCCGAGTCCCAGCGCCACGCGCGTGACTCGATCCGCGACACCCTGGTGTATCTCGGGGGCGCGGCGATCCAGGGCGGGCTGTACGTCTCGGCGAATCCGTGGGAGGACCGAATCGGCGCGGCGGCGGCCGAACTCGGCATCGAATCCCACCTCACCACGCTGACCACGACCGATCTCGCGGTCGGCGGGCTCACCGAGGGGCGCGCGATCGCCGCGCGGTTGTGGCCCCTGGATCGGCTGGCGGCCGGGCACGAACGGCTGCTGGGTGTGGCGCAGCGGGTGCGCGCGGCCCTGCCCGCCGAGGACCCGACCGAATTGCTCACCCTCGCCATCACTTTGGCCGCCGCATTCGATCGGGCCGTCGGACCCGATCCGCTGCTCCCGCCGGAACTGCTCCCCCAGCCCTGGATCGGCGCGCGGGCCCGGGCGGCCGTGGCCGAATGCTGGGCGCTGCTGCGCGACTCCGCACTCCCGCCGATCCGGCTCTTCCGCTGGTACGGCGAGGTGGTCGCCGAAATCACCGCCGCTACCTGACATTCAAGAATTCCTTACGGTTTCCTTATGCCCCACGGTGGCAGCATGTGCTGACGGGCTCACGCCCGCACGGTGATATCGCTTCTACAGGGTGTGCCAGTGTTGGCAATCGCCGAGGTCGATCAGGCCTTGGCCCGGCTCGACGCCGACCATGGTGAGATCTCCGCGAATCTCGCGGAGCTGGAGGGGCATCCGGGGGTGCGATTCCTGGATGGGGTGCCGTTGACGGGTGTCAGCGCGGCCCGGTGGGCTTCGGCCCGGGCCCGGCTGGATGGGTTGTGGGCGCGATTCCGGGCACTCGACGAGGTGGTCGCGCGCACGCGCCGGGTGCGGACGCGGCGATCGCGTCCGGGACATGCGGAGCTGACCGAGTTGACCGAGCTGCTGTGCGGGCCCTCGGTTGTGCTTGCGCCGCAGCAGATTCCGCTCGCCGAGCGCGACCTGCTGGGTCCCGCCGCGGTGCAGCGGTCGCTGACGCTCACGCAGCTGGTGACAGAGATGAACGCCGCCTACCGGGAAGTGGCCATCATCGCGGCCACGGCCGAGGCGGTGTCGGCCACCTTCCTGCCGGGCGTCGATCGGGCCGGGGCGCGGCTGGCCGAACTGCGGCGGATGGCCGGGGAGCTCGACCTCACCGCCCTCGGCCATCCCCTGCTCTCGCGCCTGGACGCGATAGAGGGCCGCTTGAATACCGAACGCGCGCTGGCCATGTCGGATCCGCTGAGCCTGGCCGAACGCCTGCCCGCGGGCGGCGACCCGGCGGCGCTCACCCGGGAACTCGACGACGCAGGGGCCGCGCTCGCGGCACTCGCGGCCCGCCGTACCAGTCTGTCGGAGCGGCTCACCGGATTGACCGCGGCCGTCGAGCAGGCCGAGACGGCCGTGCGGGCCGCCACCGAGGCCGCCGCGATCACCGGCGTCAAGATCCTCGGCTTCACCTCGCCCGCCCTCGAACCACTTGCCCCGCTGCGGGATCGGCTGGCCCGCCTGCACACCGGCGGCAACCGGCACTGGACCCGATTCGATGACGACGTGGCCGCCCTGTCACGGGATATCGAAACCGCCCGCGCCGGTGCCGAAACCGCACGCGACAATGCCGTGGCGCTGCTGGACCGCCGCGACGAACTGCGCGGGCGGCTCGACGCCTTCCGGGCCAAGGCCGCCCGGCTGCGGCTGACCGAGGACCCCCTGGTTAACACCCCATACCAGCACGCCTATGAGCTATTGCATTCCGCACCCTGCGATCTCGCCGCCGCCACCCGCGCGGTGACCGAGTTCCAGCAGGCGATCACCGGGAAGACGGCATGACCATGACCAATTGCGTGCGGCCCGGCTGCGGCGGCACCATCCAGGACGGCTTCTGCGACGAATGCGGGCTCGCACCGGCCGCACCGGCGGCGACCGAAACCGTCCCCGCCCACAATGGCCGCTCGGTGCCCGCGGCCCACTCCGGCACCCTCGCCCGCACCGGCACCGCGGCGGGCTCCACCCGCTCCGCACGCCACAGCCGCCGCGGTTCGAGCCGCTCCTCCTCGCGCTCCACCCGCACCGCCCGCTCCAGCCGGGGCCGCCTGGGCGCGGGCCTGGTGTCGATTCCGCAAGTGCCCTACCGGGATCCGGCCACGGCCGTCATGGCCGACCCGCAGGTGCCCGAGCACGAGCGCTTCTGCAGCAACTGCGGGCAGCGGGTGGGCCGCGGCCGCGAGGGCGCGCCCGGCCGCACGGAGGGCTTCTGCCGCCAGTGCGGCACCGCCTACTCGTTCACCCCCAAGCTGGCCGCCGGTGATCTGGTGGCCGGGCAGTACGAGGTACTGGGCTGTCTCGCGCACGGCGGGCTGGGCTGGATCTATCTGGCCCGCGACCGCAATGTGAGCGACCGCTGGGTGGTGCTCAAGGGCCTGCTCGACACCGGCGACGCCGACGCCATGGCCGCGGCGGTGGCCGAACGGCAGTTCCTGGCCACGGTGGAACATCCGAATATCGTCAAGATCTTCAACTTCGTGAAGCATCCCGACCCGCGCACCCGGGAGCCGGTCGGCTACATCGTCATGGAGTATGTCGGCGGCGCGTCGCTCAAAGAGCTGCGCTCGCAGCGGGATTCGGGTGGCGGGCTGGCACCGCTGCCGCTCGCGCAGGGTCTGGCCTACATTCTCGAGATCCTGCCCGCCATGGGTTACCTGCACGGCATGGACCTGCTCTACTGCGACTTCAAGCCCGACAATATGATCCAGACCGAGGAGCAGCTCAAGCTCATCGACCTGGGTGCGGTCCGGCAGCTGGACGACGAGGACTGCGCCGGGTTCAAGACCGACGGCTATTGCGCGCCGGAGCTGGAAACCGAAGGCGCGTCGGTGGAATCGGACCTGTTCACCGTGGCCCGCACCCTCGCCGTGCTGACCTTCAACTTCGACTATCGCGGCACCTACCGCTACACGCTGCCGCCCGCCACGGAAGTGCCGCTGCTGGCACGGTTCCCGTCGTTCCGGCGGCTGCTGGAACGCGCCACCGCCGCCGACCCGGGCGAGCGGTTCGGGTCCGCCTCGGAGATGGCCGAGCAGGTGACCGGCGTGCTGCGCGAGGTGGTGGCCACCGAGGACGGGCAGCCGCGCCCGGCGCTGTCGACCGTATTCTCCGGCGAGCGTGCGGCTTTCGGCTCCGACCCGCGGCAGTGGCCGATCGGTCCGGCCCCGGCGGACATCGTGGCCGGGCTGCCGGTGCCGATGGTCGATCCCGCCGATCCGGCGGCGGGATTCCTCGCCACCACCGCCATCGGCGATCCCCGGCTGCTGGTGACCGCCCTGGAAGCCGCGCCGGTGGCCTCGCCCGAGGTGACCCTGGCCCTGGTGCGCGCTCGCATCGAGAGCGGCGATACCGGCACCGCGCTGACCGAGCTGGCCGCGCTGGAGCAGTCCGAGGACGCCGACTGGCGGATCACCTGGTTTCGCGGGTTGGCCGCCCTGGTCTCCGGCGATTTCGGCTCCGCGCGTACGCATTTCGACACCGTGTACGGAATGCTGCCGGGCGAGGCCGCCGCCAAGCTGGCGCTCGCGGCCGCCCGGGAGGGCGCGGGCGAGCACGACGCCGCCGCCCGGCTGTACCTGCAGGTGTGGCGCACCGACCACGGATACCCCAGCGCCGCTTTCGGTCTGGCGCGCACCAGGCTGCAGGAGCGCGATATCGACGGTGCCATCGCCGCCGCCGAATCCGTGCCCGCCAGCTCCAGCCACCACACCGCCGCCCAACTCGCCGCCCTCGGCGCGCAGCTCGCGGGCGGCGCGGACCGGCACGGCTATCTGGTGGCAGCGGGCGAACGGCTGAGCGGACTCGCACTCGATCCGGAGGCCAAGGCGTGGCGCAGCATTGCCGTCCTCGACGCCGCGCGCACGTTGGCGACCGCACAGCCGGTCGAAACCGCCGCGACCGTGCTGGGCTACCACTTCACCGACCGCGACCTGCGGTGCGCGCTGGAATCCCAGTTCCGCACGCTGGCCCGCCTGGCCCCCGATAAACCGACCCGCCGCGATCTGGTCAATCGCGCCAATGCCATCCGGCCCGTGAGCTGGATCTGAGGAAATCGATGATCGTCACAACAGAGGAGACCTGCGTGTGCCCGGTGTGCGGCACGAAGTTCGCCGACGGCGACCGCTTCTGCGAGGACTGCGGCGCGCCCCTGGCGCCCGCCGAGCCCGCGACCGTTCCGGACCGGAGCGAACTCGACCTGGGCATGCTGGCCACGGTCACCGATCGCGGAAAACGCCACGCGCACAACGAGGATGCCGTGGCCCTGCGGGTGCTCCCCGAGCCCGGGATTCGGATCATGGTGGTGTGCGACGGGGTTTCGAGCTCCGAGCAGGCCGCCGACGCGTCCGGGCGCGCCGCCGCCACGGCCGCCGACCGGCTGGTCGCCGAGCTGGCCGCGGGCACCGGATCGGAGGCCGCGACCATGCTCGCCATCGGCGCGGCGGCGGAAGCCGTTGCGGCCCTGGGTGAGAACGGCGATCGCACACCGTCGTGCACCATCGTGTCCGCGGTGGTCACCGCGAGCGCGGTCACCGTGGGCTCGATCGGCGACAGCCGCGCCTACTGGCTGTCCGCCGACCCGGCGAGCACCGGGCCGCGGCGGTTGAGCACCGACGATTCGGTGGCGGCCGGGCTGGTCGAGCTGGGCGTGGACGAGCGGACCGCCATGTCCATGCCCGACGCGCACACCCTCACCGCGTGGCTGGGAGCCGACGCCCCAGCGGTCGAACCCCATGTGCGGACCTTCGTTCCGGACGGACCGGGCGCGGTCCTGGTGTGCAGCGACGGACTGTGGAACTACTACCCCGCCGCCGACAGCCTCACCGCGCTGGCCCTGCCCACCGCCCTGACCCGGCCCGGCGCGGCCGCCCACGACCTGGCCGATCTGGCGCTGGCCGCCGGGGGCGCGGACAACATCACCGTCGCCCTCGCACCGTTTCCCGCTATCTCGAGGAATCACTGACCATGAACGCCCCCTTGGGTTTCCGGATCGAAACCTTCCAGAACGAATACCTGCCTGCGGGCGCGACGCGGGTGAACGCGGTGGTCACCGTGACCGCCACCGGCAGCTCCGGGACCGGCATCGGCGGCGCGCTGCCCGGCGGTGGCCGGGCGGCCGAGGTGATCATCGTCGACTGCTCGGGCAGCATGGATCACGCCTACGGCAAGCTCGCCGCCGCCAAGAACGCCACCGCCGCAGCCATTTCCGCGGTCCGCGACGGCGTCGACTTCGCGGTGGTGGCGGGTACCGACGTGGCGCGCATGGTGTATCCGGCCACACCGTCGCTGCTGCCCGCCACCCCCGCGAACAAGGCCGCCGCCATTGCCGCGGTGCAGCAGTTGCGCGCCGGGGGCGGCACCGCCATCGGGAACTGGCTGCGCCTGGCCCGGCAGCTGTTCGGGAACCGGGACGGGCTGCGTCACGCCATCCTGCTCACCGACGGCCGCGACGAGCACGAGACGGTCCAGCAACTCGACGCCGAAATCGCCGCCAGCGCCGGTGTTTACGTCTGCGACTGCCGCGGCGTCGGCACCGACTGGGAGGTCGCGGAACTGCGCAAGATCTCGACCGCGCTGCTCGGGACCGTCGATATCGTCGCCGACCCCAAGGACCTGGTGGCCGACTTCTCGGCCATGACCACCGCCGCCATGGGCAAATCGGTGGCCGATGTGGCGCTGCGGCTGTGGACCCCGCGCGGGGCCACGGTGAAATTCGTCAAGCAGGTCGCCCCCGAGCTGCTGGATCTGTCCGGCCGCCGCACCGAAACCGGCACGCAGACCGGCGAATATCCGACCGGGTCGTGGGGCGGGGCGGAGAGCCGCGACTTCCACATCTGCGTGGAGGTCGCCGCGGGCGGCGTCGGCGATGTCATGCTGGCCGGGCGGGTCGGGCTGGTGCGCGGCAGCGGCGAGAGCGCGGAAGTGCTGGGGCAGGGCCTGATCAAGGCCGTGTGGACCGATGACGTGGCCCAGTCGAGCAAGATCAGCCCGGAGGTGGCCCACTACTCCGGGCAGGCCGAACTCGCCGGGGTCAT
Source organism: Nocardia seriolae NBRC 15557 (assembly GCF_007990715.1). Taxonomy (GTDB): domain Bacteria; phylum Actinomycetota; class Actinomycetes; order Mycobacteriales; family Mycobacteriaceae; genus Nocardia; species Nocardia seriolae. The sequence goes on from NZ_BJWY01000114.1 coordinate 20,594, forward strand.
CCAGGAGGGGCTGGCCGCGCGCCGCGACGGCGATCTGGACACCGCCACCAGGAAACTCGGGCGCGCGGTGCAGATCGCCGCGGCCGCGGGCAATACCGACACCGCCAAGCTGCTCGAGGGCGTGGTCGACGTGCTCGACGCCCGCACCGGAACCGTGCGCCTGAAGTCCGCCGTGCGCAAGGCCGACGAGATGACCCTGGACACGCGGTCCACCAAGACCTCCCGCGTGCACAAGCGGTGAGGAGACCGGCATGCTGACCTGCCCGGCCGGACACGATTCGGCGGCAACCGATTACTGCGATGTGTGCGGACTGCTCATGGGGGCCGCCCAAATCTCCTCGCCCGCACCGGAACCCGCGGGCACCCCGTGTCCTGCCTGCGGGGAGCCGCAGACGGGACGGTTCTGCGAGGGGTGCAGCTATGACTTCGTGGCGGGCGCGCCCGCGGTGACCGTCGTGGCCACAACCGCGTCGGATCCCGGCACGCCCACCGTGGTACCGCTTTCCGCGCCCGAATCAGTCTGGACCGCAATTGTTTCCGCCGACCGCGACTATTTCGACAGCATGCGCAGCGAGGACGACGACGTCGAATTCCCCGCCTACTGCCCCGACCGCGTCTTCGCGCTGCACGGCGCGCAGCTGCGGGTGGGCCGCTACAGCGCGTCCAAGGGCATCGATCCGGAGATCGATCTGACCGGTCCCCCGCAGGATCCGGGCGTCTCGCACCTGCACGTGCTGTTCGTCGCCCAGCCCGGAAACGGCTGGGCCATCCTCGATCTCGGCTCCACCAATGGCACCCGCCTGAACGCGGCCGCCGATCCCATTCCGCGCGGCGAGGCGGTGCCGGTGCGTTCCGGTGACCGTATCCATCTGGGCGCGTGGACGACTCTCACCCTGAAACAGGACGACGCGTCATGACCGCGATGCTCACCCGCCCCGAAACATCGGGGCTCCACCAGGATCCGACGTATCGCCTGCTGGTGCGGGCGCGGGCCCTGGTGCCCGGCCGCTCGGACACGCCCGGCTGGATTCGCCTGCTCGCGCTGCTCGCGGTGGTCCTGGCCGCGCTCACCGCGCTGGTCATCGCAGCCGACGCCCGGTCGGCCCGACACGGTATGGATGTCATCGGCCATCGGACCGCGCCCACCGTGACCGCCACCGAGGATCTGTACTTCGCACTCGCGGACATGGACGCGCAACTGTCGAATGTGCTGCTGGCCGGCAACGATTCGAGCCTTGCCGCGGTGCGCAAGACCGCGCTGAGCACCTACGAACAGCGCCGGATCCAGGCCGACGCCGATCTGCAACAGGCCATGACCATCGCCACCGGCGACGACGCCGCCCGCCAGATCCTGGAACTGCTGGACCGCTTCGGGCAGTACCAGGCGCTGGCCGCCGACACCTTCCAGCTCGCGGACCTCGACCGCGGATCCGCCGGACAGCCCTCGGCGCGCACCCTGGACGCCTATCGCGCCGCCACCGGCCTGGTGCCCGATCTACTCTCGCGCGCACAGCAACTCGCCGACACCAACAGCGCGGTGCTGAGCCGGTCGTATTCGGACGCCGAGCAGACCACCTACGCGGCGCGACTGCGCATCGTGGTGCTGGGCCTGCTGCTGCTCGGCACGCTGATCGGGTTGCAGATCGTCCTGCGGGTGGCGCTGCGCCGCCGGGTCAACCCCGCGCTGGCGGTGACCACGGTGCTTGCCACGGTATTGCTGGCGGGTGGCTTCATCGCGAATACCGCCGCGGCACAACAGCTCACCATCGCCAAACAGGACGCCTTCGACTCACTGCTGGCGCTGCGGCAGGCCCGGGCGGTCAGCTACGACGCCAACGCCGACGAGAGCCGGTACCTGCTCGATCCCGCGCATGCGGGCGATCATCAGCGCGACTACTTCGCCAAGACACAGCGGCTGGCCGGGGTGCAGGCGAACGGCATCGACGACTATCCGACCGCGCTGGACCAGGCGATGGCCGCGCACACCCGCGATCCGAGGAACGCGGTCAGTGCCACGTCCTTCCTCGGCAGGGAGCTGAGCAATATCACCTTCGACGGTGAACAGCAGGCGGCCGTCCAAACCCTGACCGCCTTCCAGATCTACCAGCACGATGACCACACTCTGCGTGGACTCGCGGCCACCGACCTGCGGGCGGCCATCACCCTGGACACCGGGGCCTCCAACGATCACTTCGCCGCCTACGACAAGGCGCTGGTGTCCACCATCGAGATCAACAGGAACGCCTTCGACGCCGCCATCGCCCACGGCGAGGACGACCTGTCCGGCTGGACCGGGTGGCTGCCCTACGGCGCGGCGGTGGTGTTCGCGATCCTGGTGCTGCTCGGTGTCCGGCCGCGACTGGCCGAATACCGGTGAACCGGTAGCACAGCGCCCCGGTGAGCGATCGGGCACGAGACCTCGAGCATGATGGTCTCGTGCCCGATTTCACCGCAATCAGCCCCGACACCCTGATCGGCATGGTCGCCGAGCGCGCCCTGGGCCTGCCGGGATTCGCGGTGATCGCCATCGACGGCGCGGACGCCGCCGACCCGATGCGCGTGGCGACCTCGGTCGCCGAACGGCTGCGCGCCCACGGCTGCCCGGCCGACACGATATCCCTGCACGACTTCGTCCGCCCCGCCTCGGTCCGCCTGGAATACGACCGCGACAGCGAATTCACCTACCGCACCGGCTGGTTCGACTACGCGGCCCTCAATCGCGAAGTCCTCGAACCACTCCGGAACGAGGGCCGCTACCTCCCTGCCCTGTGGAACGAGCGCGCCGACCGCTCGGCCCGCGCCCGCATCCGCACCGCACCCGCCGGCACCGTCCTGCTCCTCGCCGGTCCCATGCTCCTCGGCCGCGGCCTGGACTTCGATCTGACCGTGGCGCTGCGCATGTCGGAGGGCGCACTCCGGCGACGGACCGACGAGCACGAACTGTTCACCGTGGCAGGACTTCTCGAATACCAACGCGGCCGGACCGAGGAGCCCGACATCCTGGCGGCCTGGGATCACCCGGACCGCCCAGCCGTACGCGTCCGCTGAGAATTCCCGCTATGGAAAACCCCGCCACGCCGCAACGGGAGTAGGTGGTCGCGGAAGTCCGACTGCGGTGAAATGGTCGTAGGCTGAGGGTTCGGTTTACATGATTCGAAGCGAAAGGGAATGTCATGCCTGCCGCATCGCATACGGTGACTGTCGCACGACCGATCGGTGAGGTATTCGCCTATTTCGCGGATGCCACGAACAGCGCCGGTTGGCGTTCAGGAGTCAAGGAGATCACGGCGGAGGGCGAGCCCGCGGTGGGCACCATTTACCGCCAGACCGTTTCCGGACCGGGCGGACGCGGCATTTCGGCCGACGTCCAGATCACCGATTACGTCCCCAATGAGAAAGTGATCCTGCAAGGCATCTCGGGACCACTGCGCCCCACCGTGTCCTATCTATTCACCCCCGCCGGCGACGGCACCGAAGTCACCTTCGCACTGTCGGCAGAACTCTCCGGCCTGAAGAAACTGCTCATGAACGGGCCCGTCCAGAAGACCATGACCGCCGAGGTATCCGGGCTCGACCGGGCGAAGGCACTGCTCGAGTCCGGATCCGCGTAACGCGACCGCCCCGGATCTCACCACCGCCGGTGGCGCGGATCGAGGGATTCGGTGGGAAATTCGTCCGGGGCGGATTTGCTTTCCGTGCGGCGCGCGGGCCAGAAACGGCTGGCGTATTGACCTCGGATGCGGCTGAGATCGGGTTCGTCGATTTCGGTGATGCCGACCTGGAAGAGCATGAGCATGGTCGCCATGCTCACGGCGATGATCAACGGGGTCAGCAATTGCGCGGCCTGCGCCCCGGCCGGTGCGTGCATGTGGCTGGGCATGTGGGCGCGCATGGCGAACATGCCGGTGTAGTGCATGCCGCAGACCGCCACACCCATGATCAGCGCGGCGCTGACGGTGGCGACAATGCCGCTGACATGTAGTGCGAACCAGAGCGCGGCGGTCGCGGCGACGACCGCGATCACAATGGACGCCAATACGATCCACGGGTCGTACTGCACGGTCGCGTCGGTTTTCATGGCGTACATGCCGGAGTAGTGCATCGCGCCGACTCCCAGCCCGGTAATGGTGCCGCCGGTGATCAAAGCGAATGCCTCACCGTGCTGGTGCACCACGATGTACAGCCCCAGCCAGACCACGCCCATGGCGATTCCCGCACTCAGCAGCGTGATCGGCACGTTATAGCGAATCGTGCTGTCCTGCACCGAGAATCCGAGCATCGCGATGAAATGCATGACCCAGATTCCGGTGCCGCCCAACGCGATCGCCCCGGTCACGATCCACCCGCCGTGCCCATGCTGATTGCGCGCCCGCACCATGCACCGCAACGCCAGCAACGAGCCGGTGACGGACATGACATAGGCCAGTACAGGGGTGAGCCAACCGTAGGTGAAATGGTCGATAGCCAGCATGCGGACTCCTTGCCGGAAGTGCGATATGTGACAGTTCACCGGTGACTCAGCCGAACACTAGTGTCG
>NZ_BJWY01000115.1 GCF_007990715.1 Nocardia seriolae NBRC 15557
CGACACTAGGTTAACGACACCTGAACACAGAATGAACAGTCGGCTTTTTCGGCCCGAGCCGTTCCTCACAGCAATCCGGCAGCGTCGCGCTCACCGCTGCGCGCGGTAATGAATCCGCTGCTCAGGGGTCAGATGCTCGGTCGCGTAACTCAGCGCGGTCCGGCCCATCGCCGCGGCGTGCGCGTCCAGAAATCCGAGCAGAATCGCCGCATCGACCCGTTTCCCGATCTCCCGCAGCATCCAGCCGACCGCCTTCTGAATCAGATCGCGCCGATCGGGGAGCAATCGTTCGCACAGTTCCAGCGTGGTCGCGGTATCGCCCTGTTTGATGAAGGCGAAAGTGGTGAGCAGTGCCACCCGCCGCTCCCACAGCGAATCCCCCGCCGCGAATTCGAAGAGCAGATCCCGCGGGCGCTCGAACAACCACGGGCCGAGCACGAACTCCGCCGACGCGTCGACCAGATCCCAGTTGTTGACGCGCCCCCGCTTTACCGCGGCCAGATACAGATCGACGATTTCCCGCTGCCGCGTCTCGTCGCCCCCGCGTTTGCGCGTCGCCTTCGCCATCGCACCGTTCAGAATCACCAGCCCGGCCAGCCGGTGCTCGTGCACCGGACTGTCGAGCAGCACATCGATCTCCGAAAGCGGCAGGCCCGCGAAACCTTTCACGACCTTCCGGGTCTGCGGAACCCGGACGCCGAGAAAAACATCACCCTCCCCGTAATCCCCGGGCCCGGTCTTGAAGAACCGTTGCAGCTGCACGGCGTCGGCCGGATCGGCGAGCATCGCCAATTCCGCCTTCACCGCGGCCGCCGTCAAGGCATTCGTCGCCACGCCGGTATCGCTCAACACGCCTCCCGCATCCGTGTTCCGAGAGCCCTCTGTCCGAAGCCTAGGCGACGACCGATCTCGTAACGGTCGGGGTAACTCACCGGGTACGTCCGAAATCGTTTCGGCACCCAACCGCGGCACGGGTACGAAACGGGCTACGTCCCGAAGCCGGCCGCCGAAGTCACGGGGAGGCGGGGGAGCTTTCAGCCGCGGCCTGTAACAGCACCTCGCCGAATTTCCGCATGTGATCCGAACCGCCGTACCAGGCCGCCACGATTTCCACCGCGGCCGCGCGGGTGCGGTGAGCCGCCTCCGTCAGCTCGGCCACGCTGCCCGCGCCGGACTCGGCGGCCTGGGCGGCCACCTCCAGATCGTGGCTGGCGGTCAGCAGTCGCATGATGTGGTGCAGGTCGATGCTGGCGTCGGAGGCGCGGAACTCCGCGGCCTTGGATTCGGACGGGGTCGAATCCGCCGGTGCCGCAGCGGGTTCCGGGGCGGGCTCGGGAGCCGCGCGCCGCCGGGAGGGGACACTCGCCGGACGCTGGGGCACCGCCGTGGCTTCCTCGATGCTGTCGCGCAGGGAAGCGGCGACGGCCTCCAGGCGCTCCAGCCGGGCCGGGGCATCCGGGTGCACGACCGGCTCAGGGTCCGGCGCGTAGCGGCGGCCGACCGGGGCCTGAACCTCGACGGCCGGGGTCACCACCGAAACCTCCTCGTCGATCTCGATGCGCGCGCCGAACGGCGAGCCGTTGACAGCGGCGTGCTCGGCCGGGCTCCCGAGCTCGGGAGCGGGAACCACGGCGAAGGGTTCGCTCTCCGGCTCGACGCGGGTGAATGACGCAGTGGTGGGCCGGGTTCGGGCATAGAGCGACTCGCCCGGGCCGGGCTGCGACCCGAAGGACTCGACCGGGCTGGGCACGGCGAACGGTTCGCGGTCGGTGGTGATGCGGGCCCCGAACGGCTCCCCCTCGGCGGCCAGCCGGGCGGCCACCGCCTCCGGATCCGCGGTGCGCTGGGGCAGGTCGGGAGCCAGGCGGCGCGGCAGCCCCTCGGATTCCGGTGGGGTGCGCAGGGTTACGGGCGCGGCCGACCACTGCGCGGCCGGATCCTGGCCATTGCGGCCCGGCCCGCCGTGGCCACCGGTGTCGATGCCGGTGAGCACCGGGTTCGGCGAGGTGCCCGGCGACGAGGTGTCCGGGTGGGTGAGGCGGTAACCCGGCTGGCGCGCGGAGCGTGAATCCCCCGGACCGGCAGTGAAATCGGCATCCATGGCCGACATTCTTACCGGCCCGCCCCACCGGGTGCGAGTCGGGTTGCGGCGAAGGTGTGTGTATTCGCGACCCGAAACCGGCTCACGACAAGGGCATTGGGGTATTGACGCAGGTTCGGCAGCCGGACGGAGTCCGGATCTCGCCGACCGCAGCGGCTCAGCCCATTTGGCTCATGCCCGCCGCCACCACCTGCGCCACATTCATGATCTCGTCGGTCGTCGGCAGCGGCACGCCGTCCAGGGCATGCAGCCGATCGGTGCTCGCGATGGCCAGCATGGCCGACACCCACGCCGCCGCGCACGCCCGCAACGTACCCGGCTGCACCGGCCCCGGCGAGCTCGCCGCCAGCACCCGCGCCGTCACGTCCAGCAGCGGATCACGCATGCGGCACAATTGTTTCCGCACATCGGGATGGGTATCGGCCTCGCGCCACATGATCACCCGCAGCACCGAGGAGCGGTTGTCACGCAGATTCAGCGCGGCGTCCATATTGACCAGGCTCTTGGCCGGATCACCCGGCACCACCACCGACTCGATGTCATCGAGCGGCTGCTTCGGGACGCGCTCGGCCATGAGAGCCGACAGCATCGCGTCCTTGGTCGGGAAGTAGTAGAAGATGAGGCCCTTGGGCACCCCGGCCGCCTCGGCGATGGACGCCGTGGGGGTCGCGTCGAATCCATTGGCCGCGAATAGTTTTTCGGCGGCATCCAGGATGAGCTGGCGAGCGTCCCCGTCGACCTTCTTGCTGCGGCGAACGCCCCACCCGTCGGGATGCGGGTTCTGCCCTGCCTGGTGTAGGCACTGCTCGGAATCCTCCTCACGCTGGCCAGCGGAGGCTGCCGCCACCGGTCGGGCGGACGTAGACGACAAGCATAACGTGAGGACACGCCGGCCTCGCGGGGTCCCGCACCGCGGGTTCGAGGTCGGCGCATCCGCTACCGGTCAGTGCGTGGTAGCACCGAAACGACCCGCAACCTCGGGCATTTCGGCCAATGCGACCACCACCGTCAACGCACCCACGATCCACGCGACCCAGGAAGCGCCGCTGTAGGAGTGGAAGTTCATCACCCACGGGGAGATGAACGTCAGGACGCCCAGCACGCCGAGTGCGTAACCGACCGAACCGGGGGCCCGGCCCGCCATCTGCGCCAGGCCCGCGAGCGCGATCAGCACGCCGAGCACCACGAGGGTCCACAGGGCACGGCTGCTGTGCGCCACCCAGATCGGGGACAGCGCGGCGACTGCGCCGAGCACGACCGTTACGGCCTGCTCCGCACGACTCACGGTGAACATGGAATGCCTCCTTTGAAAGGCCAGGGAATATGTTCTGATCCCGTTGTATTCCTGATTGACCGCCCGATCAATAAATGCCCGGATACGCTTCGGCCGCAGTTCGGGTGTGACGGGCGACACATCGGCGCGCGACCTCGGGAACCGATATGGTTGGCCCATGTCGCAGTCGGTAGAACACGTTCTAATTGTTGGCGCTGGGCTCGCTGGATTGCGGACCGCCGAGGAACTGCGACGTGCGGGTTACGCCGGGGAAATCACCCTGCTCGGGGATGAGAACCGAGCGCCCTACGACCGGCCGCCGCTGTCCAAGCAGTACATGCGCGGCGAGACCGACGACACCGCGCTGCGGCCCGCGGAATTCTTCACCGAGCGGCGGATCCGGCTGCGGCTGGGCGTGACCGCCACCGGCGTCGACACCGCCGCGCGGCGGGTGCGGCTGAGCGACGACACCGAGACCGGATACGACGCCCTGGTCATCGCCACCGGGCTGCGGCCGCGGCGCATCCCGAACCTGCCCGAGGTCTCCGGGGTGCACGTGCTGCGCTCGCACGCCGACGCCGCCGCACTGCGCGACCACCTCGGTGGCGCGCGCAAGGCCGTCATCGTGGGCGCGGGCTTCATCGGCTGCGAACTCGCGGCAAGCTTCCGCGCCCGCGACCTCGACGTGACCATCGTGGAACCCCAGCCCACTCCCCTGTTCGCCGCGCTCGGAGAGCAGGTCGGCGCACTCGTGGCGCGGCTGCACGAGGCCGAGGGCGTGGCGGTCCGCTGCGGGATCGGGGTGGAATCGCTTGTCACCGACGGCGACTCGGTCAGCGGGGTGCGGCTGGCCGACGGCGGCGTCCTGGACGCCGATCTGGTGGTCATCGGCATCGGCTCGGTGCCGGTCACCGGCTGGCTGGAGGGCTCGGGCATCCCGCTCGCCACACCGGCCGACGGGGGCGGCGTGCTCGCCGACGGGACCGGGCAGACCGCGGTACCCGGCGTGTGGGCCGTCGGCGACGTGGCCGCCTGGCCGCACGCCACCGGCGGCAACCGGCGCGTCGAGCACTGGACCAATGCCGGGGAGCAGGCCCGGACTCTGGCCGCCGCGCTGCTGGGCACCGAAGCGACCGCGGAGGTCCAGGTGCCCTACGTGTGGAGCGACCAGTACGACATGAAGATTCAGGTGCTCGGCGTGCCGGCGCTGGCCGACGAGATCCGCATCGTCGAGGACCAGGGTCGCAAGTTCCTCGCCCACTACCTGCGCACGGGCGAACTGGTCGCCGTGGTGGGCGCGAGCATGGTCGGCAAGGTCATGAAGGCCCGCGCCGAGCTCGCCGCCAACCTGCGCCCACAGGCCGCGGTCGGATAGTCCCCCGGGTCGTCTCCGGCCCCGGATTCCACCCGCGGTTCGCGGTTCGGTAGGTGTCTTCACTACCGTGGCGGGTGTGATCGTCGCGCTCATCGACTCCGGACTGGGGCTGCTGCCCACGGCCGCCTGGTTGCGGAAGCTGCGGCCCGATCTCGACCTGCTGCTGCTCAATGATCCCGACGGCGCGCCCTGGGGACCGAAACCGGAGCAGTGGGTCATCGACCGGGTACTGGAGACCGCCCGCCTCGCCCTCCGCGAAGGCGCGGAAGTCATTGTGCTGCCCTGCAATACGGCCAGCGTCACCGCCCTCGAACACGTCCGCGCCATGGTCGGCGACACCGTGCCCGTGATCGGCACCGTCCCCGCCATCAAGCCCGCCGCCGCCGCTTGCTCCAAGGTTGCGGTCTGGGCCACCGCGGCCACCACCGCCAGCGCCTACCAGGCCGACCTGATCGCCCGCTTCGGCGGCGAGGCCGACATCACCGGCGTCGCCTGCCACGGCCTCGCCGACGCCATCGACCGCGGCGACCTTCCCGTCATCGCCGAATCCATCACCGCCGCCGCATCCCGCACCCCCGCCGACACCGAGGGCATCGTCCTGGGCTGCACCCACTACCCCCTGGTCCTCGACGACATCCTCACCGCCCTCCCCCCGGGCGTCCGCGTCTTCGACAGCGCCGAAGCCGTCGCAGGCCAAACCCTGCGCCGCATGGACGCCCTCGACCGCCCCACCACCGGCACCGCCACCGTCCGCGTACTCGCCTCCGGCCGCCCCGCCCAACTACCCACCGCCGCAGCCGCTTTCGAATCCGGTCGGCTACTGGGCGCGGTGGCCGCGACCACTGTTCGCTAGTTCGAAACACCAAAAGGGCCGCCCCACAACGGGAGCGGCCCTCTTTCATGCCAAAAGCCAAACGGCGCCGCCCCTTTCGGAGCGACGCCGTCTGTCAGCGATTCAGGGAATCACTTGACGATCTTGGTGACGCGACCGGCACCGACGGTGCGGCCACCCTCACGGATCGCGAAACGCAGGCCCTCGTCCATGGCGACCGGCTGGATGAGCTTGACGCTCATCTCGGTGTTGTCGCCCGGCATGACCATCTCGGTGCCCTCGGGGAGGGTCACGACGCCGGTCACGTCGGTGGTACGGAAGTAGAACTGCGGGCGGTAGTTGTTGAAGAACGGGGTGTGGCGGCCACCCTCGTCCTTCGACAGGATGTACGCCTGGCCCTCGAACTCGGTGTGCGGGGTCGTGGTGCCCGGCTTGATGACAACCTGGCCACGCTCGACATCTTCGCGCTTGATGCCACGGACCAGCAGACCGACGTTGTCGCCCGCCTGGCCGTTGTCCAGCAGCTTGCGGAACATCTCGATGCCGGTGATGGTGGTCTTGGTGGTCTTCTCGCGGATGCCGACGATCTCGACTTCCTCGTTCACGTTGATGATGCCACGCTCGATACGACCGGTGACGACGGTGCCACGACCGGTGATCGTGAAGACGTCCTCGATCGGCATCAGGAACGGCTTGTCGGTCTCACGGACCGGGTCCGGGATCGACTCGTCGACGGCGTTCATCAGCTCGACGATGGACTCGGTCCACTTCGGGTCGCCCTCGAGCGCCTTCAGGCCGGAGACGCGCACGACGGGGGCATCCTCGTCGAACTCCTGCGAAGCCAGCAGCTCGCGGACCTCCATCTCGACGAGCTCGAGGATTTCCTCGTCGTCGACCATGTCGGACTTGTTCAGCGCGACAAGGATGTAAGGAACGCCGACCTGGCGGGCGAGCAGCACGTGCTCACGGGTCTGCGGCATCGGGCCGTCGGTGGCGGCCACGACCAGGATCGCGCCGTCCATCTGGGCGGCACCGGTGATCATGTTCTTGATGTAGTCCGCGTGGCCCGGGGCGTCGACGTGCGCGTAGTGGCGCTTCTCGGTCTGGTACTCGACGTGGGAGATGTTGATCGTGATACCACGAGCCTTCTCCTCCGGCGCCTTGTCGATCTGATCGAACGCGAAGGCCGCGTTCAGATCCGGGTACTTGTCAGCCAGCACCTTGGTGATCGCGGCAGTCAGCGTGGTCTTGCCGTGGTCGACGTGACCAATGGTGCCGATGTTGACGTGGGGCTTCGTCCGCTCGAACTTCGCCTTCGCCACTGTGGTCCTCCTGGACTAGTTGTGCGTGCTTCTGCAGCAGTGCGGTTTTTATAACAGGGGTCGTTCAGACGACCGACTCGGGGCGGATTCTTCCAAACCCGCCCCGGCAGCGAACTACTCGCCGGTCGCCTTGGCGATGATCTCCTTCGACACGTTGGCCGGAACCTCCGCGTACGAGTTGAACACCATCGAGAAGTTCGCTCGGCCCTGGGTCTTCGACCGCAGTTCACCGATGTAGCCGAACATCTCCGAGAGCGGAACCAGCGCCTTGACGACACGGGCACCACTGCGTTCCTCCATGGCCTGAATCTGGCCACGGCGGGAGTTCAGGTCGCCGATCACTTCGCCCATGTAATCCTCGGGCGTGATGACCTCGACCGCCATGAGCGGCTCGAGGATCACCGGACCGGCCTTACGGGCCGCTTCCTTGAGGGCCATCGCGCCGGCGATCTTGAACGCCATTTCCGAGGAGTCGACCTCGTGGTAGGCGCCGTCGAGCAGCGAGGCACTCACGTTGACCAGCGGGAACCCGGCGAGCACACCGTACTGCATGGCGTCCTGGATACCGGCGTCGACCGAGGGGATGTACTCACGAGGAACGCGGCCACCGGTGACCTTGTTCTGGAACTCGTAGGTAGCGCCGTCCTCGGCGTCGACCAGCGGAGCCAGGCCGATGATGACGCGGGCGAACTGGCCCGAACCACCGGTCTGCTTCTTGTGGGTGTACTCGTACTTGTCGACCGGCTTGGTGATGGTCTCACGGTAGGCCACCTGCGGCTTACCGATGTTGGCCTCGACCTTGAATTCGCGCTTCATGCGGTCGACGTAGATGTCGAGCTGGAGCTCGCCCATGCCGCCGATGACGGTCTGGCCGGTCTCCTGGTCCAGCTTCACGTTGAAGGTGGGGTCCTCTTCCGCGAACTTCTGGATCGCGGTGCCCAGCTTCTCCTGGTCGGCCTTGGTCTTCGGCTCGATCGCGACCTCGATGACCGGGTCCGGGAAGGTCATGGACTCGAGCACGATCTGCGCCTGCGGGTCGCACAGGGTGTCACCGGTGGTGGTGTCCTTCAGGCCGATGACCGCGTAGATGTGGCCGGCCTGGGCCTCGGTGACCGGGTTCTCCTTGTTGGAGTGCATCTGGAACAGCTTGCCCAGACGCTCCTTCTTGCCCTTGGTCGAGTTGATGACCTGGGCGCCGGAGTCGACCTTGCCCGAGTACACGCGCACGTAGGTCAGCTTGCCGAAGAACGGGTGGGTCGCGACCTTGAACGCCAGCGCGGCGAACGGCTCGGAGACGGAGGCATCGCGGTGGATGATCTCGTCTTCCTTGTTCGGCACGTGGCCGTCGGCGCCGCCGTCGTCCAGCGGGGTCGGCAGGTAGTCGATGACCGCGTCGAGCATGGGCTGCACGCCCTTGTTCTTGAACGCGGAACCGCACAGCACCGGGTAGAGCTCGGAGTTGACGGTCATCTTGCGAATCGCGCCCTTGATCTCCTCGATCGAGAGCTCCTCGCCGCCGAAGAACTTCTCCAGCAGCGCCTCATCGGACTCGGCGACGGTCTCCAGCAGCTGCTGGCGGTACTCCTCGGCGCGCTCCTTGAGGTCGGCCGGGATCTCGACGACCTCGTACTGCTCGCCGAGCTTGGTCTCGCCCTTCCAGACCTTGGCGTTCATCTCGACCAGGTCGACGATGCCCTCGAACTGGTCCTCGGCGCCGATCGGCAGCTGGATGACCAGCGGCTTCGCGCCCAGGCGGTCGATGATGGTCTGGACGGTGAAGTAGAAGTCGGCGCCCAGCTTGTCCATCTTGTTGACGAAGCAGATGCGCGGGACGTCGTACTTGTCGGCCTGGCGCCAGACCTGCTCGGACTGGGGCTCGACGCCTTCCTTGCCATCGAACACCGCGACGGCGCCGTCGAGGACGCGCAGCGAACGCTCGACCTCGACCGTGAAGTCCACGTGGCCGGGGGTGTCGATGATGTTGATCTGGTTGTCTTTCCAGAAACAGGTCGTCGCGGCCGACGTGATGGTGATGCCGCGTTCCTGCTCCTGCGCCATCCAGTCCATGGTGGCGGCGCCGTCGTGCACCTCACCGATCTTGTAGGTGATACCGGTGTAGAAGAGGATGCGTTCGGTAGTCGTCGTCTTACCGGCATCGATGTGGGCCATGATGCCGATGTTGCGGACCTTGTTCAGGTCGGTGAGCACGTCCTGTGCCACGGAAATCTTCCCCGCTCGTAGCTAGTTGGGATTCAACGGGATTAGGGCTTCAGGTTTTCCGAGGCCCTCGGTGTCAACGCTGGGCGCAGCGCGTGAGTGCCGCGCCCAGCATGTGACTCGTCTCCCGGCTACTCCGAACGGAGGGCCGGGCCACAGGTCACCAGCGGTAGTGCGCGAAGGCCCGGTTCGACTCGGCCATCTTGTGGGTGTCCTCACGACGCTTCACCGAAGCGCCCAGGCCGTTGCTGGCGTCCAGCAGCTCGTTGGCCAGACGCTCGATCATGGTCTTCTCGCGACGGGCGCGGGAGTAGTTGACCAGCCAGCGCAGCGCCAGGGTGTTGGCGCGGCCCGGACGGACCTCGACCGGCACCTGGTAGGTGGCGCCACCGACGCGGCGGGGCTTGACCTCGAGGGCGGGCTTGACGTTGTCCAGCGCGCGCTTGAGGGTGACGACCGGGTCGGTGCCGGTCTTCTCACGAGCCTGCTCGAGGGCACCGTAGACGATGCGCTCGGCGGTGGACTTCTTGCCGTCCAGCAGGATCTTGTTGACCAGCTGCGTCACCAGCGGGGAGCCGTAGACCGGGTCGTTGATCAGGGGACGCTTGGGAGCGGGACCCTTACGCGGCATTAGCTCTTCTCCTTCTTGGCGCCGTAGCGGCTGCGGGCCTGCTTGCGGTTCTTGACACCCTGGGTGTCGAGCGAACCGCGGATGATCTTGTAGCGCACACCCGGGAGGTCCTTCACACGACCGCCGCGGACGAGCACCATCGAGTGCTCCTGCAGGTTGTGGCCCTCACCGGGGATGTAAGCCGTGACCTCGACCGCGCTGGTCAGGCGAACACGCGCGACCTTACGCAGCGCGGAGTTCGGCTTCTTCGGGGTCGTGGTGTACACGCGGGTGCACACGCCACGACGCTGCGGGCTCCCCTGGAGGGCCGCAGTCTTGGTCTTGGCGACCTTGTCGCGGCGACCCTTGCGGACCAGCTGGTTGATGGTTGGCATAGACCGGCTTTCCTTTTAGTAACCAGGTGTCTGGAACTTCATGTCTTTGTCATTCGAGCTTTCCGCCCTGTTCTCGCGGCATTTCAGCTCCACGAGGTCGGGCGTGTCGTACGCAGCTCAGAGGCCAAATTCAAGGCACGCTGAAATGGTCAGCCGCTCTCACTGGCCTACGTACTGCTTACGAACTTGCCCGAATGCTTCCGGGCACAGCGGTCCACGATACCCGCAGGCTTTGAAGGGGGCAAAAAGGGGTCCCTCGAGCGGGGCTGGTAGAGGGCTTATCGAGCCAGGTTCAACGTCAACTCGACCAGCTTGCGAGCCGCATCGCAGGGATCGGCGTGCGCGGATCCGCTGCGATAGTTGACCCACCAGCCGACGATGCCCGCGTCCGCGGCCGGGGCGCTCACGCCACACGAGTCCGGATCGTTGGGGCGGCGGGTTTCCACCGAGCGGCGGCCCTGCACGGTTATGTCGTTGCTCACATATTTCAGGCGGTCGTTGTTCTGCTTCTCATTGCCGAGCGAACCCTCCTCGTACCAACTGAGGGTCACCATGCCGCTGCCCGCGGCGCCGCCGGTGAGATTCCACATGCAGACCGCGCCGTTGAAAGACGGCTCCACGTACATGTTGTCGCCGACCGACTTGCCGATGTCGTCGATGGCGACCACCGTGCACTCGCGCAGCAGCTTGTCGAAATTGGTGTTGATCCGGGTGGTGCCGCCGGTGCCGGCGGTGCCGCCCGCGGGGAGCGCGGTGCCGGGCACGGTCTTGCCGCAGCCGGCCAGGGTGACGGTCAGGGCGAGCACGGTCAGGGCCAGGGCGGTCCGGGAGCGCATCACGGTCCCTCTCATCCGAGCCGCTGCACGGTCAGTTCGGCCATCTTGCGGGTGCGGTCGCAGGGGTTGCCGAGGCCGCCGCTGCTGAACGCGCCGTAGGAGATGGACCATTCGAAGAAGTCGTCGTCGAGTTGCACGGCGAGGTCGCAGACGGCATTGCTGGGGTCGAGGGCCTGGAAGCCCTTCTTGCCGCCGACCTCGATGGTGTCGGGGGCGCGCCCGACGCTGGCCACCCACGCCTTCTCGCGGTCGATGGGGCTGCCGCGGTAGGAGGCGAAAGTGACGCTGGAGGAACTGATTCCGCCGGCCTGCCAGTTGCAGCCGACGGAGTTCTTGAAGACGGTGGTGAGGCTGCCGAGCCCGCCCAGGTCGCGCACCTCGTCGTCGGTGAGGTGGCCGCACTCCCCCACGAACGGCCCGAGTGTGGCCACCTTCGCCGGTGGTTTGAACCCGGGCTGGTCGCTGGAATCGTTGCTTCCCCCGCACGCCGACAGCAGCAGCGCGAGGCTCAACCCCGTGACAATCGCGGTGCCCGATTTGCCCCTCCGCTTCGCCCCGGGGCGGGTTCGCGGCCCTGAGGTCTCGATTCTTCCCTCCTCCGCTTCGCTCCCCCGCTCCGTCAGTCCAGAATCGAGACGGCCGCGAACCATCTGAGTTCATGGTCTGGACGGTACCGGAATGCGAAGTGACGTGACGGTCAGAGGTTTCCGCGCGCTTCTTGCTCGCGCTCGATCGCCTGGAACAGGGCCTTGAAGTTGCCCTTGCCGAAACCCAGCGAGCCGTGGCGTTCGATGAGTTCGAAGAACACCGTGGGTCGGTCGGTGATGGGTTTGCAGAAGATCTGCAGCAGGTAGCCGTCCTGGTCGCGGTCGACCAGGATGCCGCGGCGCTGGAGTTCGGTGACGGGCACGCGGACGTGGCCGATGCGGGCGCGCAGCTCTGGGTCCTCGTAGTAGCTGTCGGGCGTGTCGAGGAATTCGATGCCCTCGCGGCGCAGCACGTCGACGGCGGTGAGGATGTCGCCGGTGGCCAGGGCGATGTGCTGGACGCCCGGCCCCTGATAGAACTCCAGGTATTCGTCGATCTGGGAGCGCTTGCGGCTGGGGGCGGGTTCGTTGAGCGGGAACTTGACGCGGTGGTTGCCGTTGGCCACCACCTTGCTCATCAGGGCCGAGTACTCGGTGGCGATGTCGTCGCCGACGAATTCGGCCATGTTCTCGAATCCCATGACGCGCCGGTAGAACTCGACCCATTCGTCCATCCGGCCCAGCTCCACATTGCCGACCACGTGGTCGATGGCCTGGAAGATGCGCTTGGGTTGCCCGGCTCGCGGGGCGTAGGCGGAGTGTCGCGGGACATACCCGGGCAGATAGGGGCCGTAGTAGCGGGAGCGGTCGACCAGGGTGTGCCGGGTGTCGCCGTAGGTGGCGATGGCGGCGGTGCGGACGGTGCCGTAATCGTCGGTCTCGTCGTGGGGTTCGGCGAGCACGGTGGCGCCCTGGGCACGGGCGCGGCGGATGCAGCGGTCCACGTCGGGGACCTCGAGCGCGATGTCGACCACCCCGTCCCCGTGCCGATCGTGGTGCGCCACCAGCGGACTGGCCGGATCCACCGCGCCCTTGACGACGAATCGAGCACCGCCGCTGCGCAGCACGAACGCCTTGTGGTCCCGATTGCCGGTCTCGGGGCCGGAGTACGCCTCCAGTCGCATGCCGAAGGCGGACTGCAGGAAGTGGGCGGTCTGGGTGGCATTGCCGACCGCCCACACCACCGCGTCCCAGCCCAGCACGGGGAACGGGTCGGCGGCGGCATCGTGGTCCACCAGGCCGACGAGGCGGCGCAATTCGTCGTCGCCGGGCAGGTCGCCGGAGCGGGCGGGAGGGTGTCCGTCGATGCGCTGGTGTGCTGCGTCGATGCTCATGTGCCCAGGAGAACCCAGGGGTCGAGACTAGGCAATATCGCCGAATTCCACTGGACACTCTGGTGAATTGCACCACCATCTGCCCGCTGGTGCTGGACAATTTGAATAGCAGTGAACTCACGACGGAGGTTCCCGCCATGTCCCGCACGCCCGCCCGGCTGGATGAGCTGGATCTGGCCATCCTCACCGCCATGCACGAGTACCAGAAGGCCGGCATTCTCGAACTGTCCCGCCGCACCCGGGTCGCCCGCGCCACGGTGCAGTCGCGCATCGCGCGCATGGAGGAGGCGGGCGTGATCGCCTCCTATGATCCGCAGATCGATGTCACGGCAGCGGGTTTCGACGTGCAGGCGTTCGTGACGCTGGAGATCGCCCAGGGTGCGCTGGACGCGGTCAGCGCCGAGCTCGACGCGATTCCGGGGGTGCTGGAGGCGTACGCGACGACCGGCTCGGGCGATGTGCTGTGCCGGATCGGGGCCGATTCGCACGCGGGATTGCAGGCGGTGCTGCTGAGCATCGACAAGACGAGTTCGGTGGTGCGGTCGCACAGCGTGGTGGTGTTGTCCACGGTGGTGGCGCATCGCACGCTGCCGCTGTTGCGCACGCTGGCGCCGTCGGGGTCGAGCAAGGCGCCCGCGTATCGGGCCGCGCACTAGGGGCGCAGATCGGCTCCCGGATCCAGGATTTCGACGGCGGGGGTGCGATCGGGTTCCAGGAAGGCCAGCAGGGCATGGGCTTCCGACTCGACGGCGGTGCGATCGGTGCGAGACAGCCAGGTGTGCGGGGTGATTCGCAGCCGCGCGGTGTCGCCCTTGGCGAACACCTTGTAGACGGCTGCGAGGTAGCCGTCCACCAGTATCGGTGCGACCTGGTTGGCGAAGGCGCGCAGGGGCGGGGCATTGCCGTCGGGGACGATGCGGGTGCGGTCCTGGTGGGACAGGATGGCGTTGTCGTACCAGCCGAGCAGGCGGACCGGGGCCGGGAGATCCGGGTCGGCGAGGACGGCGTCGGCGGCTTCGTAGAGGGTGCGGCCGCGCTCGTCGGTGTGGGTGACGACGCGGTCGCCGAGTTCATCGACGGCCCGCTTGATTCCGGTGAGCTTGGACCAGGTCTGCATGTCCATGGTGGTGGCCGGGCCGAAGGCGCGCAGGTAGCGCAGCAGCAGTTCCGCCAGCGGATAGTCCGGATCCAGGGGTGCGCCGAGCCAGGGCTGCACGCGGGACCAGACCGGGCGGCTGCTGTCGCCCCAGCGGCCGCGCGGCGGGGTCTGCAGGACGGGGAGTTGATACAGCCACGCCTGGACGACCGCGCCCGGATCGCGATCGGGGTAGAGCTCGGCGGCGTGCTCGCGCAGGGTTGCGGCGGGCATCGGCTCCTCGCCCAGCACCGATTCACCGCGTGCGCGAACGGCTTCCGGATCGAGCCCGACGAGGGCACCGTAGTTGAAGCCCTTGCGGAACGGGATCTTCTCGAGCTCCGGCTGGATGTGCGGGGCGATGCGCAGCGCGTCCGGCGGGGTAACCAGGTGAATGGTGCCCCGCATCAACGTGATTCGCACCAGCGAGCGGTCCTCGAGAGCCTTCGACACCGTCGCCGGATCGAAATCGACCGCGCGACTCCACAATGCGATGAACGGCGGCAGCGTGTCCTGCGCCTGCAGACCGATCAGGTGGTCGCACAGTTCGTGCGGGCCCAGCGTGGTCCGCTCCAGCAGGTGCTGACGCGCGAGCAGCGTCCGGTTGAGAATCCGGTTGGACAGCTTCACGATTCAGCACCGTAGCGCTGCTCCGCACCCGGCACCAGGTGATCAGCGCAGCGTGACGACGACCTTGCCGGTGGCGGTGCGCCGATCGAGGGCGGAGACGGCCTCGGCGGTGTGGTCGAGGGTGTAGAGCACCGGATCCGGCGGGGCGATCTTGCCGTTGGCGAGCAGCGGCTCCACCTCGGCCCACTGTTCGGCCAGATAGCCCGGATGCGACATGGCCCATTCGCCCCAGGCCGCGCCGACCACCTCGACATTCTTGAGCAGCAGACGGTTCACCTTGACGGTGGGGATGTCACCGGCGGTGAAGCCGACCACCAGCAGACGTCCGGCCGAGGCCAGCGAGCGGATGGAGTCGGTGAAGCGGTCGCCGCCGACCGGGTCGAGCACGATGTCGACGCCGCGGCCCGCGGTGAGTTCCTTGACCGCGTCCAGCCAGCCGTCGGTGAGCACCACGTCGGTGGCGCCATTGGCCCGCGCGACCTCCGCCTTCTCCTCGGTGGAGACCACCGCGATCACGCGGCCCGCGCCGAGCGCCTGGGCCATGCGCAGCGTGGAGGTACCGATGCCGCCCGCGGCGCCGTGCACCAGGACCGTCTCGCCCTCGGCGAGGCGGCCCCGGTTGCGTAGGCAGAAGTGCACGGTGAGGTCGTTGAACAGCACGCCCGCACCGGCTTCCAGCGACACGTTGTCGGGCAGTTTGAACACCATGTCGACCGGGGCCACGGCCACTTCGGCGGCGGCATTGCCGAGCAGGGTCAGCGCCACCACCCGATCACCGGCGCGCACGTGGGCGTCCGCGGGCGCTTCCCGCACGATGCCCGCGACCTCGCAGCCCACGACATAGGGCAGCGGCGGCTTCATCTGGTACAGCCCGCGGGTCATGAGCACGTCCGGGAAGGCGATGCCCGCCGCGTGCACATCTATGAGAACGCCGCCGGGATACACGGCGGGTTCGGGAACCTGGACCACCTCGATGGACTCGGGACCCTCCAACTTGCTCACGACGGCTGCGCGCATTCCCGATCAACTCCGATCAATCCACCTGCGGATACAGCCGAACCTAGCCGATGCGTCCGGGCCCTGCCAACGATCATCCATCGGACACGAGGGATTTCGTCGGATCCGGCTCAGCGGTGGGCGTATTCGCGCATGGATTCGTTGGCCGCGACCTGGCCGCCGTTGCTGATGACCAGGCTGTAGGCGGTGATGCGGTACTGGGTGCCGTCGGTGGGGTTGGTGACGGTGTAGCCGCCGGTGCCGTCGGGGACCGGGTCGTCGAGCTGGATGCCCGCTCCGTCGCTGATGCGCAGGCCCACGTAGTAGAAGCGGCCGCCGGAGGTGCGGCAGACGACGAGGCGGGACTTGTCGGTACGGCCGATGGCCATGGCCGGGTCGTCGGAATTGCAGTGCGGGCGCTGGCCGGTGAATCCCCCGGCGTCCGTGCCGGACACGGAGCCGGTGAAGGGGACCAGGGTGGTGGTCGGGGCCGCAGTGGTGGCGCGGTAGCCCGAAGTGGTCGTCGCCCCGCCGGTCACCGTCGTGGTGCCGAGTGAGTTGTCGTCGGTGCCGCCGTTGCCGCCCGCCAGCAGGACCCAGCCGAGCACACCGCCCAGCACCAGCACCACGCCGATCAGCGCGCCCACCAGCAGCGGCAGGCGGTTGCGCGGCTCGGGCGGCAAAGGCAGTGGCGCGGAGGGATGTTCGCGCGGCGCGGCCGGATCGGCGCGGCCCGGCAGGTAGCCGGGCGGCCCGGCCGCGTACCGGCGCAGCACGGTCGGATCGTTGTTGCCCGGTCCCGAATACACCGGCGGTCCGGCGACGCGCTCGCCGCTGGAATGCTCCGCAGGACCGGAGAAATACTGCGCGGGACCGGAAAGCCGTTGCGGCCCCGACGGATCCTCCGGCCCGGGGCGCTGCGGGCCGCGGGGGTGGTCGACCGGCCCGGACGGGTCGGTCCCCCGCGGCGGCGCACCGCCGCCGTAGGGCTGCGCGGGGCCGGAGGGGTGGTCGAGATACTGCGGCCCCGAATGGCTCGGCGGCACGGCGGGATTGCCGCTGGTGGGCGGGGCGGGCGGGACCGTGGTGCGGGTGGGTTCGCCGTGCCCGGCCCGCAGCAGCGCGGCGCGGGCGGCCCGGGCCAGCTGTCCGGCGCCGGCGTAGCGGCGGGACGGATCCTTGGCCATGCCGATGGCGACCACCTGGTCGAAGCCGACCGGGACGCCCGCGCGGACGCTGGGCCGCGGCGGGGGCGTGAGCATGTGGGCGCGGATGGTGGCCAGATTGCCGTCGGTGCGGAACGGCGGTCCGCCGGTGAGGGATTCGTAGAGCACACAGGCCAGCGCGTAGATGTCGGCGCTCGCCGAGACGGTGGCGCTGTGCTCGAAGCGTTCCGGGGCCATGTAGGCGAAGGAGCCGATGGCATTGCCGGTCTGGGTGAGCTGGACGTCGGATTCGGTGTGCGCGATGCCGAAATCCACCAGGTAGGCGAACATTTCGCCGGTGAGCAGAACGTTGGCGGGCTTGACGTCGCGGTGGACGAGTCCGCTCTCGTGGGCGGCGTCGAGCGCGGCGGCGATCTGCTCCACCACGGTGACCGCCTGCTCGGGTGGCAGCGGGCCCTCGTCGTGCAGGTAGGCCTTGAGGTCGCGGCCGCGGACCAGGCGCATGTCGATGAACAGGACGCCGTCCACCTCACCCCAGTCGTGCACCGGAATGACGTGTGGCTCCTGCAGTTTGGCGGCGGTGCGGGATTCACGACGGAAGCGTTCGACGTAACTGGGCTGCCGCGCCAGATCGACATCGAGCAGCTTCACCGCGACCACGCGGTCGCGGACGGTGTCGTAGGCCTCGTAGACCTCGCCCATGCCGCCGACCCCGAGCAGCCGCCGCAACTCGTACTGCCCGAACCGCGAACCGGCCCTGTCCCCTGCGGCCACCCGCGTCGTCCTCCTCGCTGCCGGCTGCCCGGATCTACAACAGGTAAGGCTACGGCGCGGGCGGCGCAGTGTCATTCCCTTCGGGGTGCGCGGTAATCACCCCGGGGTGCGAGAAACACTGTCGTTCGCAGAACAGAAGTACAGGTGACTCGACGCGAGTGTGTCCTGCGCGCCCCGTAGAGTCGTGTCACAGACTTCGGTCAGCAAGCACCTCACCGGGTGCTTATGGAAAGACATGCGGCACGCTGGATGGGTACCACGAGCGTGCGGCACGAGGAGCACCAGTGTCACTCGATGAGCCACTCGCCCCGCTTCCCGAGGAGGGCATGGGCTTCGCTTCCGCGTGGCCCGTCCGGGCCGGCGATGTGGATCCCTATCACCGGCTGCGATTCGACGCGGCGGCCCGCTATCTCCAGGACATCGCCTGGGAGGAAATGCAATCCGGGTTCTTCCACCGGACCGATCCGGCCTGGATCGTGCGCCGCACCGTGGTGGACGTGGTGCGGCCGATCCACTGGCCCGACGGGGTGGAATTGCGCCGCTGGTGTTCGGCCATGTCCACCCGGTGGACGAATATGCGGGTGCGGATCACCAGCGAGAACGGCGGTCTGATCGAGACCGAGGGGTTCTGGATCAATATCAACGAGTTCACCAATATGCCGACCCGGATCAGCGACGAGGGCCTGGCCGAACTCGGGCGCACCACCGATGAGCACCGGCTGCGCTGGCGGCCCTGGCTGACCGATCCGACGCCGCCGGAATCGGATGTGGATCTGCCGTTTCCGGTGCGCGCCACCGATATCGACCAGTACAACCACGTGAACAACGCGGCCTACTGGCAGGTGCTGGAGCAGTATCTGGTCGACTATCCGAAGCTGGTGGCCGGGCCGCATCGCGCGGTCATCGAGTACATCGCGCCGGTGCTGGCCCGGCAACACATCAGCGTGCGCAGCCGGTACGAGCCGGGCGACCGTACCGGGCATCCCTCGCTACGGCTTTGGTTCGTGGTGGGCGGCGTGACCACCACTGCGGTGCGCATCGGGCCGCTGCCCGGCTGAGATATCGCGACATCCCCGCAAACTTTCGCATTCGCTGGCGGTTCGCCTGCGAGACTGGGCGGCGGATCGATCGCCGAGGGGGCGGTCGAGAACAGGAGATCGTCGCCGTGCGATTCGCTCACTTCGCGCTGCTCGCGGCCGCACCCGTGCTGGTCGTCGCGGTCACGGCGTGCAGTCACTCCAAGGATTCGGCGAAGAACACCACCTCGACCACGGTCGCGGCGAGCGGCACCACCGCCCCGGCCACGGCGACCACGCCCCCGGTCAGCCCGAAACCGCTGCCGCCCAACCCGACCCGGCCGCCGGTGCCCACCACGCCGTCCGCCGCCGACGTCAATTGCGGCCCGGTGACCGGAGCCAATGGGCAGAGCGCCGATGTGATCGCCTACGCCAGTTCCGCGGGCGTGCCCGGCTGTACCGAGGCCATCACGGTCGCCACCCATTACGTCATGGGCACCAGTTCCGGCGAGGCCGTCCAGATCGACGGCTGGACCTGCGAAGCCCAGCCCGACACCGCGGTTCCGCGCATCTGCTTCAAGGACGGTTTCCTGATCGGCCTGCGCGGCGGCGCGGCCCCGAAGCCGCCCGCCCCGCCGACCACCACTCCGCCGCCGACCACCACGTCGGCCGCGCCCGCGGGGAATGTCAACTGCGGCACCGTGACCGACGCGGGCGGCGGGACGCGGACGGTGATCGCGGTCGCCACCCCGGCGGGCACCGTCGGCTGCACCGAGGCCATCAACGTGGCGACGCAGTACGTGCAGACCATCAGCGATACCGATGTCGCCACCAGCAACGGCTGGTCGTGCAATGCCCAGCCCGACACCGCCTACCCGTCCATGTGCGCGAAGGACGGGCTGCTCATCAACCTCGGCGCTCAGTAGGCCGAGCACCGAAACACCGCGGCCCCACCCGGATTCGGGTGGGGCCGCTGTGATTTCGAGGGTCTACCCCTTGGCGGCCTTGAGCAGGTCCTCGATCTTGGTGAACTTCACCCGCGGGCGGCCACCGGCCTTGCCGGCCGTCTTCTCGGCGGTGTCGATGGCCTTCCAGCCGTCGCGGCCGATCTGATCGGGCTGACGCTCGGCGAGCAGCGCGTCCAGCGCGGCCCGGTCGCCTTGCGGGGCAGCCAGTTTGCCGTTGGTGAAGTCCTCGATCAGCGCATCGACGGTCTCCTGCGAATCCACGCGGTTGGAGCCGATGACGCCGCGCGGGCCGCGCTTGATCCAGCCCGAGACGTACACGCCCTGGACCGGGTTGCCGTCGGCCAGGACTCGGCCCTTGTCATTGGGGATGACGCCGCGGGACTCGTCGAACGGGACATCGGCGACGGGCTCGCCCTTGTAGCCGATGGACCGCAGCACCAGCGACGCTTCCAGCGCGCCGGTGCGATCGCAGGCGCGGGCCACGGTGCGGCCGTTCTCCTCGACCAGCTCGTTGTGCACGTACTCGATGCCCTCGACCTTCCCGTCGCCGGTGATGGCGGTGGGAGAGACCAGGTAGCGGAACACGATTCGCCTGTTGTCCAGGTTGCGGGTCCCGGCGGCGTATTCCTGGGCGAGGGTGTACTTGAGCTGCAGCGAGGGCTCGACCTGCGGGTCGTCCAGTTCGGCCTGCGAGGCCGGGTCCAGCACCAGGTCCTCGGGATCGACGATGATGTCGACGCCCTTCAGATACCCCAGGGCCAGGAATTCCGGCGAGGTGTAGGCGGCCTGCAGCGGACCGCGCCGACCCAGCACCACGACCTCCTTGATATTGCTGCGGCGCAGCGCATCCAGGGCGTGGTCCGCGATATCGGTCTTGGCCAGTTCGTCCGGGTTCACGGTGAGCACGCGGGCCACGTCCAGGGCCACATTGCCGTTGCCGACGATGACGGCCCGCTCGCCGGAGAGGTCGAACTCGCGGTCGGCGAAGTCCGGGTGGCCGTTGTACCAGGCCACGAACTCGGGGGCGGAATGGCTGCCGGGCAGGTCCTCGCCGGGGACGCCGAGGTGGCGGTCGGTGGCCGCGCCGACGGCGTAGATGACGGCGTGGTGGTGGCCGAGCAGTTCGGCGTGCGAGATGTGCTTGCCGACTTCCACATTCAACCGGTAGGCCAGCGCCTCGCGCCGGAAGGCCGACTCGAACAGGCCCGCCACGTTCTTGGTGCCCGGGTGGTCGGGCGCGACACCGGCGCGCACCAGGCCGTAGGGAGTGGGCAGCCGGTCGAACAGCTCCACCTCGACGTCGGCGCGCCGCAGCAGTTCCTCGGCGGCGTAGCAGGCGGCGGGGCCCGCACCGATGATGGCGACCCGCAGCGTGCCCAGTTCCTTGGGCGCACGGGAGGGCGCGACCAGCGGCTCGAAGTTGGACTCCAGCGGATGCCGGCCGAAGTAGGCGGCATTGATATCGCGGAAGCGAGCCAGCGAGGCGGTCAGATCGTCCTCGGAGAAGATCGCGTCGACCGGGCAGGCATCGACACAGGCGCCGCAGTCGATGCAGGTATCCGGGTCGATGTAGAGCTGTTCGGTCGTGGCGAACTCGCGTTGCTCAGGCGTGGGACGAATGCAATCGACCGGACACTCGGGTACGCAGCTGGCGTCGTTGCAACAACGCGGCGTGATCACATAGGCCATATCTCGCAGATCCTCGAAACTGTCGCGTGGTGCTACTCCGCTCGGGTTCGAGCAGGGTCGGTAGAACACGTTCTAATATAGGCGGCATTCCATCGGGTGTCGGCACTGCGATGTGACGCCACCTTCAGTGTGCCTCGAGTGTGAGCACAGTCTCGACACGGCACCGGCGGGCACCGCTGTGAGACCGGTCTCGATGGCGCACTCGAGGACACTTACCGTAATGCCTATGGTGCGGACTCTCATCTTGATGCGGCACGGTAAATCCGGCTACCCGGACGGCGTGCCCGACCACGAGCGCCCCCTGGCGCCGCGCGGGCGCCGCGAGGCCGCGCTGGCCGGGGACTGGCTGCGCGCCACCCAGCCGCCGATCGACGCGGTGCTCTGTTCCAGTTCCACCCGCACCCGGGAGACCCTGGCGGCCACCGGCATCGCCGCGCCGGTGTCCTACGAGCAGTCGATCTACGAGGCGTCCCCGCACACCCTCATCGAATTGATCCAGCTCACCGAGGACGCGATCGGGACCCTGCTGCTGGTCGGCCATTCCCCCGGAATGCCTTGGACGGCATGGGAATTGGCGGCCAATCGCGATTCCGGACCGGCCGAGGAGCTGAGCGCGAAATTCCCCACCTCCGCGCTGGCGGTCATCGAATTCGACCGGCCGTGGGCAGCCGCCGACCCGGGTACGGGCGAGCTGGTGCGCTTCCACGTACCGCGCTGACGAATCCTGGTGGCGCGGGGCGAATTCCGGCCGGGCTCAGCCGAGTAGCTTGCCCCTCCAGACCACCACGCCGCCGAAGACGAGCAGGAGCAGCAGCGCCGGCCAGAAGCCGAGCAGCCACCACACCACCGCCAGCACCGCCACCACGGGCAGCGCGGCGATCGCCGTGATCACCGGTTGTTCCTTGGCCGCCTCGAGGGCCGAGCGCGCCCTGATCCGATCCATGTCTTTTCCAGGCATGTCCCCAGGGTAGGCCCGGAATCGCCCGCCGCGGCGGTGCGGCGAAACTTCGCACCCCCGGGGCCTTGCTTGGAGTGCACTCCAACCCGCTACCGTCGAGGTGGACAACCCGGTCACCACCGGCAAGTCGGAGGAGGGCGAAACAATGAGCGCACCACCGGTACAGCGGCCGAACGCCGCGCGCGATGCCGTCGAGTTCGAGCGGCCGCGCTATTCGATCGGCGAGGTCTCCGAGCGCTGCGGCCTGACCCGGGACACGCTGCGCTGGTACGAGCGCATCGGGCTGATGGACTATGTCGGGCGCGACCACTCCGGCCAGCGCCGATTCAGTGACCGCGATTTGGAATGGCTGGCCTTCATCGGCAAGCTGCGCCTGACCGGCATGTCGGTCGCCGACATGGTGAAGTACGCGGAACTGGTCCGCGCCGGGCAGCACACCTATCCCGAGCGCCTGGAGATGTTCCGCCGCACCCGCGCCGAGGTCCTCGACCAGATCGAGGAGTTGCGCTCCACCCTGGTCGTCCTCGACTACAAGATCGCGCTCTACGAGAACGGCCCGTCCTGCGAGCCGCCCACGCTGTCGAGTAACGCCGCGCGCCGGGAGAACTGAGCAGGGCTCGACCTGTTGCCGCGGGGCTCAGCCGATCTGGATGGAGCGCTTGGCCATTCCGTACCAGAAGCCGTCGATGGCGGTGCGCTGCGACGACAACTCCTCCGCACCCGCCCCGAGCGTCACGAACAGCGGCGCGAAATGCTCGGTGCGGGGATGGGCGCGGCGCGCGTCGGGCGCGGCGCGCTCGAAGTTCAACAGCGCGTCGATATCACCGGCGGTCAGCGCCTCATCGCCCCAGTGATCGAATTCCTTCGACCAGTCCGGCGCGAAGTCGCTGGGCATACCGAAGTTCGCCTCGCGCAGATTGTGGGTGAAGAAGCCGCTGCCGAGGATGAGAATGCCCTCGTCGCGCAGCGGCGCGAGGCGGCGGCCGAGGTCGAAGAGACCGACCGGATCCAGGGTCGGCAGCGAGAGTTGCAGGACCGGGATGTCCGCGTCGGGGTACATCTCCACCAGCGGGACGTACGCGCCGTGGTCGAGGCCGCGGGTGGGCGCCTCGTGCACCGGCTGCCCCGGACGACCCAGCAGCGCACGAACTTTCGCCGCCAGTTCCGGTGCGCCCGGAGCCGCGTACCGCACCCGGTAGTAGTGCTCGGGGAAGCCCCAGAAGTCGTAGAGCAGCGGCACGGTCGTGGTCGCCCCGAGGGTGACGGGCGCGTCCTCCCAGTGCGCGGAGACCACGAGAATGGCCGTGGGCCTGGGCAGTTCGGCAGACCAGGCGGCCAGCTGACCCGGCCAGATCGGATCCTCGGCCAGTGGCGGCGCGCCGTGGCTCAGGTAGAGCACCGGCATCCGGTCCACCCGCTCGCGAGTCTCGTTCGCGGACATGGTTTCTCCTCTCGAATCAGCCGACCAGGCGGATGGTGTGGCCGGTGTGGTCGGCCTTGGCGCGCAGGTAGCGCAGGTTGGCGGGGTTGGCGTGGACGCCGGTAGGCAGCGTGTCGCGCACGGTCATGCCGAGGGCCCGCAGCTGGCGCACCTTGTCGGGATTGTTGGTGAGCAGGTCGAATTCGCCGACACCGAGAGCGGTCAGCATCTGGGCGGCGGCGCTGTAGTCGCGTGCGTCCTCATCGAAGCCGAGTTCGGTATTGGCCTGGTAGGTGTCCAGGCCCGCGTCCTGCAGGGCGTAGGCGTCGAGCTTGTTGTAGAGGCCGATGTCGCGGCCCTCCTGGCGCCGATAGAGCAGGATGCCGCCGACGCCGGCGATGCGCTCGACCGCCTCGCGCAACTGGGGTCCGCAGTCGCAGCGGGCGGAGCCGAAGACATCGCCGGTCAGGCATTCCGAGTGCAGCCGCACCAGCGGCGTCGCGCCGGGCTCACCGAGCACGAGCGCGACGTGCTCGCGGCCGTCGGCCAGGCCGTCGAAGGTGACCGCCTGCGCGGTGGTCGAGTAGCCGTCGGCGAAGGCCAGCGGAATCCGCACGCGGGTCCGGATGCCGGCGTCAACGAGGGTGCTGCTCATGGTCGCTCCTGAGGACAGGGACCGCGTTCGGTGCACGGACCGTATCGTTCAGATTTGAACCATGCCGGGCGCGGAGTTATTCCAACTCGAACTACCGGCTGTAACCTGGGCGGATGAGTCCCCGCTGGCTGAACGACGAGGAACGGGCGGCCTGGCTGGCCTTCCTGAACGCGGCCGGCCCGCTGGAACGGCGGATCGACCGGCAACTCGAGCGCGATTCCGGGCTCTCCCACCTGCAATACGAAATCCTGGTCCGGCTGGACGACGCGCCCGGCGGCGAACTGCGCATGACCGAGTTGGCCGCGCTGCTGCTCAACTCCAAGAGCAAGCTCACCTACCAGATCGACCAGCTGGAGAGGGCTGGGCTGGTGGACCGGCGCGGCTGTGCCACCGATCTGCGCGCGGTCTACGCGCGCCTCACCGCGGCCGGGCGCGAGCGCCTCGAACAGGCGGCCCCGGGCCACGTCGAAACGGTGCGCGAATTCTTCGTCGACGCCTTCACCCCGGACCAATTGGCCGCGGTGACGGCCGGTTTCAGCGAAATCAACCGCCGCCTCCGGCAGCCGCCCGCCTAGTACT
>NZ_BJWY01000116.1 GCF_007990715.1 Nocardia seriolae NBRC 15557
CGAGCCTGCATATCTGTTAGACAAAGGGGATGAACGCGAGAAATCTGACACTCGCAACACTGGCCTTCGGCCTCACCTTCTGGGCCTGGAATCTGATCGGACCGTTATCGAGCAGCTATACCAAGCAGCTGGGCCTGTCCCCCGGCCAGCAGTCACTGCTCGTCGCCACCCCGGTACTGGTGGGGTCGCTGGGTCGCATTCCCGCCGGCGTGCTCACCGACAAGTTCGGCGGGCGGCTGATGTTCACCGTCATCGCGTTCGTCTCGATCATCCCGACGCTGCTGGTTGGCTGGTCGAATTCCTTTGCGGCACTGATTCTCTGGGGCTTCTTCCTGGGCATCGCGGGCACCTCCTTCGCGGTCGGCATCCCGTTCGTGAACTCCTGGTTCGAACCGGCCCGGCGCGGCTTCGCCACCGGCATGTTCGGCCTCGGCATGGGCGGCACCGCGCTCTCGGCGCTGTTCACCCCGCGGCTGGTCGACCACCTGGGGCGCGCCCAGACCCACGAGTTGATGGCGATCGCGCTGGCCGTTCTGGGCGCGGTCATGTGGCTGTTCAGTCGCAACTCCCCCGAATGGAAACCGGCCACCGAACCGGCGCTGCCGCGGATCAAGGACGCGCTGAAGCTCGAGGCCACCTGGCAGGGGGCGTTCCTGTACGCGGTGACCTTCGGCGGTTTCGTGGCCTTCTCCACCTACCTGCCGACGGTGCTGAAGAACGTCTACGAGTTCACCCAGTCGGACGCGGGACTGCGGACCGCGGGCTTCTCCATCGCGGGCGTGCTGGCGCGGCCGCTGGGCGGCACGCTGTCGGACAAGATCGGTCCGGCGCGCGTGCTCGTCGTCTCCTTCGCGGGTACCGCGATCATGGCCGTCGTGCTGGCCTTCGAACCGGGTCCCGAGCTCCCGGCCGGAACCTCGTTGGTGCTCATGGCCTTTTTCCTCGGGCTCGGCACGGGCGGTGTCTTCGCGCTCATCGCGCGGCTGGTAGAACCGGCCCGGGTGGGCACGGTGACCGGATTGGTCGGTGCGGCGGGCGGACTCGGCGGCTACTTCCCGCCATTGGTGATGGGCCTGGTCTACAGCTCGCGCCACGACTACACCCTCGGTTACCTGCTGCTCGCCCTGACCGCCGGGGCGGCGCTGATTTACACGCTCAAACTCGGTCGCACCGTGAGCAATTGACCAATTCGTCGTGGAAAAAGGGCCGCTGCCAGGGCTTTTCATGATTGCAAGATCTTGTTAAGGCCGTGCCAAGGGCGGCTGGGCATCGTTGTGTCAACGCCGGAGCACACCGGCGGACCCGACGAGCCACCAACCGGGGGTGGGGACGCTGGGGCCCGACCCGCCCACGAGGGGTGGCGGGTCGGCCACAGCAAACCAACCAACCGGTACTCGAAATGGGACCCGGCCTGCCGCGAAGGGGGTGGTAGGCCAGACGGAAACCCGCCGTATCCATCCGCGAGGGGTGTTGGATACGGCGGGTTTTTCGCGTGCAAAGCTAACGGTTGGCGATCTTGTTCGCTCGAACCCTGGCCTCCGCCACCCGGCGCACGGCATCATGGAAGGTAAGAGCGCCAAGAAGATTGGGATTGACGATGGAAACCGTGGTCGTCTTCGTGCTGGCCTGCCTGATCTACTGGTGGGGCCTACTCTGACGTCGAGGTCTGCGCGACCGCGTACAGTGCGTCCGCGATGCGGCGGCTGAAGTGGTCGGCATCCTCGGTACCGTGCGTGAGGGCCCGCATCAGGGTGGCACCGCGCAGGAATTCGAAGATCGCCTCGACATCGCAATCCGGGGCCGCCTGACCGGAAAGAGCAGCGGCGGCGAGCAGTTCGCGCAGCGCCGCGATCGTGGGTCGCTCGCCGCCGTCGAGCAGGCGACGGTAGCTCTCCCGGTCGTCGTGGTACTCCGAGAGCAGGCCGGGGATGGCCGAGCGGGCCGCGGGGTGCGCTGCGGCATTCAGGAACAGGCTCGTCCAGGCCAATAGGTCGGCGCGCAGATCGCCGGTTCGCGGCGGGTGATTGGCGGTGTCGAGCGTGAAGACGGCCTCCTCGACCAGGGCCCGCTTACCCGGCCAGCGCCGGTAGATCGACGTGGTGACGACACCGGCGCGCCGCGCCACGGCGGCAATGGTGGTGGCCTGATAGCCGTCGCGGACCAGGAGCTCCTGGGTGGCCTTCAGCACCTGGGCATCCAGCTGCGGATCGCGTGGGCGGCCGGGGCCGGTGCGGGCGGTCCCTGCTGCTGCGGTCACGGGAAGTCTCCTCGGGGTCGGGACAATTTCTGAAACAGGTTACATCGTGGTCACATTTGAAATACGCTGCGCCTCGTATTCTAATTCAGGAGGTATCCCTCATGCTGACGCCGCAGGACGAGCTGCTCGCCCACCAGCTCCCCACCACCTTCGACCACGTACAGCAGAGCGATCTGCGCTGGACCGAACGCGTCGTGCTGTACGGGTTCGACACCACCGGCGAGATCAGCGTCATGACCGGCATGGCGCGCTATCCCAACCGCAATGTGCTCGACGCCTATGCCATGGTCACCGTCGGTGGCAAGACCGCCCACGTGGTCCGGCTCTCCCGCGAGATCGGCGACCGGTACGACGGCATCGCGGACTGGACCGTCGGGCCGTTCACCTACGAGGTGGTCGAACCGCTGCGCAAGGTCCGCGCCGCACTCGCCGACAACGAGCACGGGGTGCGCCTGGAACTCGAGCTCGACGGGCAGTTC
The DNA here is from genome assembly GCF_007990715.1 of Nocardia seriolae NBRC 15557. Classification (GTDB taxonomy): domain Bacteria; phylum Actinomycetota; class Actinomycetes; order Mycobacteriales; family Mycobacteriaceae; genus Nocardia; species Nocardia seriolae. Next base: position 2,737 of record NZ_BJWY01000116.1, read on the forward strand.
CCCGCCTACGAGCAGGAACCCGCCTTCTTCCGCAGCCGCGGCCGGGTCCGTGAGGACGCGCGGCGGTACTACCAGAACGGGCGCGTCAGCGGCTGGATCGAGGTGGAGGGCAAGCGCTTCGAGATCGACCCGGAGACCTGGTGGTTCGGGCGCGACCACTCCTGGGGCACCCGGCACGGCGGAGGCGGCGGCAGCCTCGCGGAGGGCGAGGGGTTGCAGCCGGGCGAGATCCCGGACGGGGTCCTCTACTACATGGGCATCTTCCAATTCGAGGACGAGCTGGTGCATTTCGCGCAGCGCGAGACCGCCGACGGGCAGCGGTGGCACTTCGAGGGGACGGTACTCGCCCCGCTGGGCTCGGACCGGCAGCCCGTGCCGATCGTGACCACCGAGCATGCGCTGACCTTCCGCGAGGACTTCCGGATCGTCAGCGGCGGCAGCTTCACGGTGCGCAGTGCGGACGGGCGCGAACGGGAGTTCACCATCACTCCCGTCTCCGACTTCTGGCCCGGCATAGCGGGATACGACAACTACCGCGGGTATGCCTCGGGCCTGTGGCGGGGGGCGGACTGGAGCGACGGGTTCACCGCCGACCTCACCGACACCGCCGATCTGAAGCAGGTCAGCATGCTCAGCGAGACCTTCTGCCGGATCGAGACGGCGGGCAAGGTGGGCCACGGGCTGGTCGAGATGGCGTTCATGGGACGCAATGCGCGGTACGGGTACGCGGGGTACTGACCGTGGGCGGCAATCGAATTCCCGCAGAGCGGCTGGGCGTGGCGCTGGAACCGGAAGTGCGCTCGCATTTTCCGGGTTCCGGTCGCGCCCGGGTGCGCAACCTGGCCCGCACCGAACGCGGATTCGCCACCGAGACCTATCTTTTCGAGGTCGAGGACGACTTCGGGACGGTACCGCTGGTACTGCGGCGGCCGCCGGATCTGTCGCTGTTCCCGGACTACGACCTGCTGCGGCAGGTGCTGGTCATGCGGCAGCTGGCCCGGACTCCGATTCCGGTGCCGACCGTGACCTGGCTCGAGCGTGGCGACAATCCGCTGGGCAGTCCGTATTTCGTGATGAATCGGCTGGAAGGCGCGGCACCGAGTGACTATCCGTCGTACCACGCGGCGGGAAACTACTTCGAGGCGTCGCCGGAGCAGCGGGCTCGCATGTGGTGGGGATGCGTCGACACCATCGCGGAGATCAACCAGCTCGACTGGCGGGCAATGGAATTGGATTTCCTCGCCTTCCCGCAGTACGGCGCGGGCGTCGTCGAGCAGGGTGTGAACTATCTCGACGCGGCGTTGAACTGGGCCTGCGAGGGTGCGCCGCCGGAGACCTATCGGCGGGCCGCCGGGTATCTGCGGGAGCATCTGTACGAGCCCGAGGAGATCAGCCTGTGCTGGGGTGACGCCCGGATGTCGAACATCCTGTACGACACGGACTTCCGGGTTCACGGGGTCCTGGATTGGGAGATCTCGCATCTGGGCGCACCCGAGTCGGATCTGGCGTGGATGTTGTTCCTGGACTGGGCCTGTAGCGAATACGAGGGCCACCCGCCGCTGGCCGGGACGCCGTCGCGGGAGGAGACCATCGCCCACTACGAGAAGCGGACCGGATATCAGGTGCGCAATCTCGAGTATCAGGAGGTCTTCTCGGCGGCGCTGCTGTCGATTCCGTTGCTGCGCATGACACATCGCGTGCAGCTGCCGCCGGAAATGAATATCACCGGGTTCTGCACCGCTCGCATCGAACAGTTGCTGGGCTGAGAACGACGGAATCCGCCCCGGCGTGGTCGCCGGGGCGGATTCCGTATTCGGTTGTGGTTACCGGGCTTCGACCAGTTCGGCGGCGGTTTCCGCACCCGGCATCTCCGGTGCGGCGGCCTTCGCGCCCTTCATGAGGAAGAAGGCGATCACCGTGGCGACCAGGACGGCCGCACCGCTGGCCAGGAAGGTGGTCGACATGGCGTGGCTGAAGGCCTCGCGGGCCGCGCTCACCAGGGCGCTGTCACCGGTGACGACGGCTCCGGCGATGCTGTCGCGGGCCGCCGCCGGAGCGTCGGAAGGCATTGCGCCGCTGTAGGTCCCGGCCAGCACCGCACCCAGGACCGCCACGCCCAGGGCGCCACCGGTCTGCTGGATGGTGTCGTTCAGCGCCGAACCGACACCGGCCTGCTCCGGCGGGATGGCTCCCATCAGCGCGCCGATGGCGGCGGGCATGGCCAGACCCGCACCGGCACCGAGCACCGCCATGGCCATGGCCAGGGCCGGGGCCGGGGCCGGGGCCCAGAATCCGGAATCGGCGGTCAGCGCGGCCAGCGCACCGGAACCGGCGGCCAGCACCAGCATGCCGATCAGGGTCACCGGGCGCACCCCCAGCTTCTGCACCAGTCCGGCGCCGAGGCCGTTGAACAGCAGGGCGGCCACGGCCAGCGGGGTGAAGGCCAGCGCGGTCTTGATCGGCGAGTAGCCGAGCACGAACTGCAGGTACTGGGTGAGCAGCAGGCTCAGACCGGCATTGGCGAAGGTGACCAGCACCAGCGAGAAGCGCGACCCGGTGAAGACCCGGTTGCTGAACAGGTGTAGCGGAACCATCGGGTGTTCGGCCCTCAGTTCGCGAATCGCGAAGGCCACCAGGAAGATCGCGGCGGCGAGCAGCGAAACCCAGGTGCCCGCAATGCCCTTGGACGGGATCTCGATAATGCTCCACACCAGGCAGACCGTGCCCGCGATCGAGAGCGCCATGCCCGGCAGATCGGTCGGGCGGGCCGGGCCCTTGGACTCCGGCATCAGCGCGAAGGCCGCCGCGATGGCCACCGCCGCGATCGGCACATTGAGCAGGAACACCGAACCCCACCAGAAGTGGTTGAGCAGCACGCCGCCCAGCACCGGGCCGCCGACCAGGCCGAGCACGGACACGCCGGTCCAGGCGGCGATCGCCTTGGGCCGCTCGACCTCGTCGAACACGGTGATCAGGATGGACAGCGTGCTCGGCATGATGAGCGCGCCGCCGATGCCCATGATCACGCGGCCGGAGATGAGCATGCCCGCGCTGGTGGCGTAGGCGGCGAGCAGCGAGGCCGCGCCGAAGAGCACCAGGCCCAGCACCATCACCAGCCTGCGGCCGAAGCGGTCGGAGAGGCTGCCGGTGGTGAGCAGCAGGCCCGCGAAAACCAGGATGTAGCAGTCGATCACCCACTGCAGCGCCTGCGGGCCGGCGTGCAGGTCGATCGCGATCTCCGGCAGCGCGACGGTGAGGACCATATTGTCGATCACCAGCACCAGCGAGGCCAGGCAGAGCACGACGAGGATCAGCCAGCGCTTCGGATTGCGCTGGGCCGCAGGCGCTGTCAGCGCCGCGGTCAAGTCTTCGGCAGTCATTTCGGTTCCCTTTCGAGAAGCTCGTCCGCACACTGTGCGGCGTCGTCGCACACTGTACGGTCTCCGTACAGTGTTCGCAAGACAGAACGGTGTGCGGCCGAACGAACGGCGTTCTAGCTGGGGTTATGCTGTTCCGCAGACGAAGGAGGAAGCGCCATGACGGCCAAGACACAGGAGTTCACGTCGGTCTGGACCCGTCCGGAGCGGCAGCGGCGAGATCAGCCCGCGCTGAGCCGGGAACAGATCGTGGCCGAGGCGCTCGCCCTGCTCGACACCGAGGGCTACGACGCGCTCAGCATGCGCAAGCTCGGCACCCGCCTGAACGCCGGGGCCACCTCGCTCTACACGCACGTGGCCAACAAGGACGAGATTCTCGAGCTGGTCATCGACGCGGCCTTCGGCGAGGTCCGGGTGCCCGACACCATCGATCCGGACCGGTGGCGCGAGGACCTGCTCGCGGTCGGCCGCGATGTGCGCGACACCATCCTGCGGCACGGCTGGATCAGCACCGCCATCACCGGAGCCGGATTGGCTTATCTCGGACCCAATCTCATGCGCCTGTCCGACACCATGTACGCCATCCTCGAGGCGGCGGGCTTCGACGAGCGGACCGGCGACCGGGCGGCCAATGCGATCTGGGGCTACATCTTCGGCACCACCGCGGGCGAGACCGCCATGCTCACCTCCATCGCCCGCAGCGGCCTGAGCGAGCAGGAGTGGTACGGCAGGATGATGGCCACGGTCGAATACGCGGTGCGCGGGTATCCGCATGTGGCCAAACGTTATTCGGCCTATCGCGATCTCGACCCGACGCAGTCCCGGGCCGACTTCTTCGACAGCGAGCTCGGTCTCATCCTCGACGGGCTGGAGTTGCGGCGCAGTCGCGCGGCCGGGAAATGACCGGCCGCGCGGGCTGATTCGGGGTTGCGACTCAGCGGCCGGTCGCCAGGCTGGTGCCGCCATTGGCGTCCAGCACCACGCCGGTGATGAAGCCATTGGTGGCCAGCATGTGGATGGCGCGGGCGATGTCCTCCGGGCGGCCCACCCGGCCCACCGGGGTGGTGGCGACCAGACCCTCGAACAGGGCCCGGCGCTGAGCCTCGGGAACCCGGTCCCACCACGGGGTGTCGACGACGCCCGGGGAGACGGCATTGATGCGCAGCGGCGCGAGTTCGACGGCCAGCGGGCGGACCATGGCGTCGAGCGCGCCGTTGATGGCGGCCAGGCCCGCGGTGCCGGGGAAGGCCGAGCGGGACGAGCCCGCGGTCACCAGGGTGACCGAGCCATGCGAATCCAGGTGCGGGAGAGCGGCTTTCAGGATGCGGACCTGGGGCCAGAACTTGCCGTCGAAACCGGCGGCCAGCTGATCCAGGTCGAGCTCGGCGAAGGGGCCGCTGCCCGCCGAGCCGCTGACCGAGACGACCAGGTGGTCGATGGTTCCGGCCCGAGCGAAGAAGGCGTCGATATCTGCCTGATCGGTGGCGTCCACGGCATGGCCGGTGGTCTTGCCGCCGATGCGGGCCACGGCCGCGTCCAGCTTGCCGCGGTCGCGTCCGGTGATGACGACCTCCGCACCGGCGGCCGCGAAGGCCGCGGCGGTGGCCTCGCCGATGCCGGAGCTGCCGCCCATGACTACGACGCGCGGTGTTGTGGTCATTGTCGAAACCCTTTCTGTCGCTGCCCGTTTATTCTTACGGAACTGACAGTCTCGACAACGCGGTAGACGAGACTTTTAGTCTCGACAAAGGAGTGATGTGCATCACGAGCGGCCACATGCCGGGCGGCGGCGCAACGAGGCCACCCATCAGGCCATCCTGGACGCGGCGCTGCGGCTACTCGGGGAGTCCGAGGGCGCGGCGGTGACCATCGACGCCATCGCGCGGGCGGCCGGGGTCGGCAAGCAGACCGTCTACCGGTGGTGGCCGTCCAAGGGGGCACTGCTACTGGACGCGCTCACCGAGCGGTCGGCGCTGTACGTGCCCACACCCGACAGCGGATCGCTGCGGACCGATCTGCTGGCCATTGTCGAGTCGACTTTCCGTGGCGCGCAGAGTGATTCGACCGCGCCCGCGCTGCGCACGCTGGTGCGGGAGGCGGCGCAGGATCCGCATCTCGCGGAGTTGTTGCGGACCTTCGCCGCGCGGCGGCGGGAGGCGGTGCGGGGCGTGCTCGAGCGCGGGCAGCGGCGCGGTGAGCTGGCCGCCGACGCCGACCTGGAGCTGATGGTCGATCAGTTCTACGGGGTGTTCTGGTATCGATTCATCCTCGGTCACGCACCGCTCGACGACGCGGTGGCCGCGCGGCTGACCGGCTCGATCCTGAGCTGAAACGAAAAGACCCGCACCGCCGAATGCGGTGCGGGTCTTGTCTTTTCGAGCTACTTGGCGAGCTGCTCGCGCACGCCCACCTCGATGCGCTTGCCGAGATCGGCGTCGATGCTCTTCCAGTAGTCGAACACGCGGCTCAGGATCGGCTCGCGCACGCCGCCCAGGATGTGGCCGACGACGTTGCCCACCAGGCGATCCCGCTGCGCGTCGTCCATGACCTCGCGGACCAGGGTGCCCGCCTGCGCGAAGTCGTTGTCCTCGCGGTGCTGGATGTAACCGGCCCGAACCATGGTCGGGTCGAAGACCCAGGCGCCGTCGTCGATGGCGCGCTCCGGGTCGGCGTGCGCGCCGCCGAAGGAGTTGGGCGCGTACACCGGGACGCTGGAGGCGTTGTGCGCGAAGCGCATCGCGCCGTCCTGCGAGTAGGAGTTCACCTGCGCGGCCTTGGGCCGGTTCGGCGGCAGCTGCGCGTAGTTGGCGCCGATGCGGTAGCGGTGCGCGTCGGCGTAGGCGAACACGCGGCCCAGCAGCATCTTGTCGGGCGAGAAGGCAACGCCGGGAACGGTGTTCGAGGGCTCGAAGGCGGCCTGCTCGATGTCCACGAAGTAGTTCGCGGGGTTGCGGTTCAGGGTCCAGCGGCCGACCTCGATGAGCGGGTAGTCCTGCTGCGACCAGACCTTGGTCAGGTCGAACGGGTTGAAGCGGTAGTTGTCCGCCTCGGCGACCGGCATGATCTGGACCTTGAGGGTCCAGCTCGGGTGGTCGCCGCGCTCGATGGCCTCGTACAGGTCGCGACGGTGGTAGTCGGCGTCCTTACCGGCGATCTCGTCGGCCTCGGCCTGGGTCAGGGTCTGGATGCCCTGGTCGGTCTTGAAGTGGTACTTGACCCAGAAGCGCTCACCGGCGGCGTTGATCCACTGGTAGGTGTGCGAGCCGAAGCCGTCCATGTGGCGCAGGGTGGCCGGGATGCCGCGGTCGCCCATGAGCCAGGTGACCTGGTGGGCGGTCTCCGGACGCAGGGTCCAGAAGTCCCACTGCATGTTGGCATCGCGCAGGCCGCTGCCCGGCAGGCGCTTCTGCGAGTGGATGAAGTCGGGGAACTTGATCGGGTCCTTGATGAAGAACACCGGGGTGTTGTTGCCGACGATGTCGAGGTTGCCCTCGGTGGTGTAGAACTTCACCGCGAAACCGCGCGGGTCGCGCCAGGTGTCGGGGCTGCCCTGCTCACCGGCGACGGTGGAGAAGCGGACCAGCGACTCGGTGCGGGTGCCCGGCTGGAAGACCGCGGCCTTGGTGTAGCGGCTCACATCACCGGTAACCACCAGTTCGCCGAAGGCGCCCGCGCCCTTGGCGTGCACCACGCGCTCCGGAACCCGCTCACGGTTGAACTGGGCCCGCTTCTCGATCAGGTAGTGGTCGTGGAGCAGGATCGGGCCCTGGGTGCCCGCGGTGAGCGACTCGTTGTCGCTGGGCACGGGGGCGCCGGAATTGGTGGTGGTCGCCTTGGTCATGAAAACGAGGGTGCCGAGTTTTCTTGAACTAGTCAAGAAAACTGAGAGGGTTGTGAGTAAACAAAGGTGTATACAGTCCGGACGAGGCTGACCAGCAAATATCTGGCGAGGGGTCAGCGCGGGGCGGGCGGGTTCTGCGGCCGATAGGTCGGGTACGGGAAGCCGGTACGCCACTCCGGGGGAATCGTGCGAATCGGGGGGAAGGTGTACGGGTGCAGGTACTCCGACGGGAGGGCCGGAGGCGGCGTGTAGTGGGTCGTGCCCGAGGAGCCGTCGGAGCAGGCGGACACGAGACCGCGGATCACCAGGATCACCGCGATGCCCGCGGCCCACCGGCCGAAGCGGCTGCCGCCCGATTCCCGGTTCGGTGCCGGTGCGGGGCGGTATCGCTGTGCCAGGCGGGCGGTTTCGGCCGCGCGGGTGGCCTGGGCCAGGCGGTCCTCTTCCTTGGCCAGCCAGGCCAGCTGCTCGCGCACCGCGTCGCCGTAGGCGGGATCGAGCTCGGCCACCCGGCGCAATTGCGTTGCGCCCGCTGCCCTTTCGCCGCGATCCACGGTGATGAGCGCGAGTTCGTAGAGTGCCTCGGAGTTCTCCGGCTCCAGCCGCAGCACCTCCCGGAAGGCCGCCTCCGCCCGCGCCATCGAATCCGGGCCCTTCAGGTTCCGCCGCAGCGTCAGCCCGCGCAGCACGTGCACGTGCACGTTGTCCGGATCCAATTCGAGGGCCCGGTCCAGATTGGCCAGCGCCGCCGCCGGATCGGTATCCCGTTGCGTGGCAGCCAGAATCCGCACATTGTCCACATCATCGGGATCCAGCTCCACGGCCCGCCGCGCCGCCGCCACCGCCCGGCCCCGATGCTCGCCGACCGCGCCCCCGCTAGCCGACCGCCCCAGCTGCAATTCCGACAGCGCCCGCACCCGCCACACGAACACCTCGTCCGGCGTCACCCGCAACGCCGCCCCCGAAAACTCCAGCGCCCGACCGTATTCCCCCATCCGATACGCCAGATTGGCCATATCCGCCAGCGCGGCGGCATTCTCCGGCTCACCGGCCAGCACCTCGGCCAGCAGCTCCCGCGCCCCGTCATACCGCCCGAGATCCGAGAGTATCCGCGCCTTCTCGATCTTCTCGCTCATGCCCCGCCCTTTCGAAAACCGTGCTGCCCCAACGCGTTCCACGCCGTCAGCGTGGCGGCGAGGCCGGAGTCTCGAAGAGGTGCTGTAGCACCCGCGGATCCATGGTCGCGGACGTGTACGGCGGCGGCGTGTAGACGGACGGCTGATGATCGCCGCTCGAAGACGCGCAACCGTGCAGGGACAGCTTCACCAGGAAGATCGCGGGCACCACGATCAGCCAGTGCCGTTTGAAACTCGCGGCCGCCGCGGGCCTCTCGACCCGGACCGCCGCATCGAGATCAACCCCGCCCCGCCGCGCCTTGGCCCGCGCCCGCGCCGCGCGCCGGGCGATGGCCTGCTCCGCCGCGCGCTCGAGCTCACTCTCCGCCTCGCGCTCCTCCCGCCACGCCTGCTCCTCACGCTGCGCCGCCCGCGTTTCGACGGCCCGCTGATCCTGTTCCTCGAGCGTGGCGATATGCGCCTCGACCTGCCCGGCCCGCGCCGGACCCAGTCGAGAAACCTTGCGCAGGCGCGTAATAGCGGCCCGCCGCCGCCCGCACAGCCAATCGGCGAGCGCGGATTCGTACAGGATGTCGGCATCCTCCGGGTGCGCCTGCCGCAGCTCCGCGAGTTCCGCGACGGCACGTTCGATATCGGCCGCCGCGGTGCCGTGCCAGCGGCCGGCATCGCAATTCCGCAGCTCCTCCAGGACCTGCTGATCGAGAACCGGCGGCGAATTGCGCTGAGCGCGTGATCGTTCGGGTCGTGGCCGCGGCTGCAGGGCCTGTTGAGCGCGCACCCAGGCGAGATCGCGGCGGATCTCGTCGCCCCGCGCCGGGTTCAGCTGCCCGGCTCGCAGCATGCGCGCGGCCGCGGTCTCCAGATCACCCTGCGCCGCATCGATGCGGCCGAGATCGTGAATGGCCCCGGCGTTCTCCGGGTCCAGTCGCAGGATCTCGCCGAGGGCCGCCGCGGCGCGGTCGTTGTCGGGCAGTAAGGCCCGAGGGATGTAGGCGCGCATTCGGAACGCGTCGATGGATTCCGGGTCCAGCTCGAGCGCACGATCGATGGCCGCGAGCGCCGACGTGGGATCCTTCTCCGCGTAGGCGAGGGCGAACGTCACGTGGTTCGACGGCTCCGACGCATTGATTTCCAGTGCCCGTCGCGCGGCGGTCCGCGCCGTGATCGACAATTCCCGGCGTTCGACGGAACGATCCGGTGCGCCATCGGCCGCCCGTACCGCCGCGTGCGCGCGAATTCGCCACGCGTAAGAAACCTCCGGTACCAGCCGCAACGCCGACTCCGAGAACTCCAGTGCACGCTCGAATTCCCCGAGTTGCAGGCACACCACGGCCATCTCGGCCAACGCGTCCGCATCGTCGGGGTCTGCGGCCAGCGCCTCGGCCAGCAACTCTCGCGCACCCTCACGCCGGCCCAGATCCCTCAGTGCGCGGGCCTTGACGATCTTGTCGCTCATCGGTCTTTGCGGGTGCGCATGTAGGCGGCCAGCTCGTCGTAGCTGCCGTCGTTGTTGGCGAATTCGACCACGTTGCGGGCGGACTCGAACCAGGCGCCGGTGCTGGGGCGGGTTTGGGACAGGGCGGCGGCGATGTCGGGCATGCGGACCGGGCGGACGGTGCCGGAGCGGATGGAGTCGGCCATGGCGAGTTGGGTTGCGGACTTACAGATCTGGGCCAGGTCGGCGCCGGAGTAGTTCTCGGTGCGGGCGGCCACCGCGGCGAGGTCGATGCCCTCGATGGGGCGGTCTTTGAGGTGGTGGCGCAGGATCGAGATGCGGGCGTCCGTGTCCGGCAGGGCCACCAGGACCATGCGGTCGAAGCGGCCGGGGCGGCGCAGGGCCACGTCGACGTCCCAGGGGTGGTTGGTGGCGCCGATGATGTAGACGCCCTCGTTGTCGCTGGTCATCGAATCCATTTCGGTGAGCAGCTGATTGACGGTGGAACGCAGGGAGTTGGAGCCGGACAGGTGGCTGCGCTTGTGGCCGAGGGCGTCGATCTCGTCGAAGAACAGGACGCAGGGCGCCTTGCGACGGGCGGTGCGGAAGACCTGCTTGAGGTTGTATTCGCTGCGGCCGGTGTACCAGTTCAGGATGTCGGCGATCTCGATGGCGTAGAAGTTCGCGCCGAGCTCGCCCGCGACCGCCGACGCCACGAAGGTCTTGCCGCAGCCGGGCGGGCCGTAGAGCAGCAGGCCGCCGCGGGCGCTGGTGCCGAAGGCCTTGGCCAGCTCCGGGTTTCGCACGGGGCCGAGCAGGGACAGCTCCAGTTGCTGCTTGACGTGCTCCATGCCGCCGACATCGGCGAGGGTGAGTTTGGGCCGCTCGAACAGCCCGACGTCGCCCTCGACGTAGACCTCGGGCTTGTCGTTCACGAAGGCGGGCTGGATGATGTCGCCGATCTGCTCCTCGGCGGCATCCCAGTCGTAATCGTTGGAAACCGGTGCAACCGCACCCGATTCCTCCGATGCCGCGGCGGCCGGAGGCACAGCCGGAACCGCGGCGGGCGCGCCACCGGCCAGCGCCGCGGTACACCGTTGCAGCAGTGCGGTCACCTGCTCGTTGTTCGGGTCCTGGGCCAGGGCCGTGGCACAGTGCCCCAGCGCCTCGGCATGCCGTCCCCGCGCCGCCAGCAGTTCGATCACGCTGATGCGGACCGGCAGCAACTCGGGATTGGTGTCGAGCACGGTCAGCAGGTTGGTGATCACCGGATCGTCGGTCAAGGCTCCCCCAGAGAAGTACACGGTTCTGCGCCGAATGCTAAACGCTACGGGTGACACCGGACACCACTCCGCAAGCGTTGCCCAGATCACATCGTTGCCGCCGGAATAGATCCGCGGGGAGGCTCGTTGATCAGACCTGCCGGCGTCGGAACAGCCCCGGGCCGCACCCTCCGTCGCTACGAGCGACCACTCGCCGAGAGGCGCTTGTTGGGCGTCGGCTTCAACTTCCCGGGTTTCGGACCCGGGCCCGCGTTAGCCTCGAAACCATGGTGCGCAGGCGCAGGGGGGCGGCCGCCGCGGTAGTGGCGGTCCTGATGGCGGGCAGCATGATCATCGGCGGTGGTGTCGCGGGGGCGACGCCGTCCGCCCGGTGCGCGACACCCGCCGGACGGGAGTTCCAGCGGGCCGCGCCCGAGGCCACCGACGTGGATTCCGATCGGCTGGCCGACGCCCTGGATTTCGCGGCGTCGCGGAATCGTCTGAACGTCCAGGTTTTCCGGCACAACTGCCTCATCGGCGCGGGACCAGTGAATGCGGAAACCGGTGGCGTGCCGTGGAATGTCTGGAGCGTCACCAAGAGCGTCGTCTCCCTGCTCGCCGGAATTGCCTGGGATCGCGGGAAACTCGATATCGGCGCACCGTTGGACAGCTATCTGCCGCCGGGTATCGGCGATGCCGAACATCGCGCGATCACCGTGCGGAATCTGCTGCAGGAGACCTCGGGGTTACGCGTCGGCGCGGTGACCGAGGGGATTACCGCCATCGTGCCCATCGATCCGTTCAGCGCGGTGCAGGCGCTGGGCGTACCCTTCGACGATCCGCCGGGCACCGCCTTCCAATACAGCCAGCGCAATGTGGACCTGCTGTCCTATGTGATCGAATTGGCCGTCGGTGAACCGCTACAGCAATTCGCCCAGCAAGAGCTGTTCGGTCCCATCGGCATTCAGCGCGGCGACTACTACTGGGCGCGTGACCGTTCCGGCCATACGTACGGTTACGCGCACCTGTTCATCCCGCCCGCCGATCTGGCCCGGCTCGGCATGCTGGTGGCCGAGCAGGGGAAATGGAACGGCCGCACCGTCGTTTCCGCCGAATATCTGAAACAGGCCACTACCGAATCGGATACGAACCCCTGCTACGGCTACCTGTTCTGGACCGGCCCGGGCTGCGCGGAGAATCCCGAATTCCTGCCGTCCGACATGTATTCCATGTCCGGGCTCGGCCTGCAGCACGTATTCGTGGTGCCCAGCCTGGATCTCCTGGTGGTGTGGACCGGATTCTTCGGCGTCCACTCGACGCAAGGTCCGGGCGGCATCCTGCAGTACTTCGGCGAGCCGCCGCACGAGTTCTTCCGCCGGCTGCTGGCGGCCTTGCGCGACAACCCGATCCCCGACCCCGGCCCCTACGTGGAGGCCCCGCTGTCCACCGACTACAGCGGGTATTTCGACCCCGACATCACGCTCGCGGTCTTCGGCGTAGGCCCCGACTCCTACCCCGGCTGCTCTCTGACGTCCTGCCTCGATCTCCCGCTGCGCGCACCGTTCACCGACGCGCCACCGGGTTGCCTGCTGCTGGCATGCGTCGGACCCGATCCGCGCACGCCGGGTATTCGCTGACCTGCCGCCCCCTACGGAGTAACCGCGGCGCGGCCCGCCAGCTCCCGTAATTCCTCGGCCGGTCGACGGCCGGAGAACTGCAGCAGATCCCGCACCACCTCGCGGGCGCGGTGATCGGTGTGCACCAGTTCGGGCGTTAGTCGCTCGGCATTGAGCAACGCGTCCAGCGCCTCGGTCGCCTGCCGCCGTTGCGCGTGCGCGCGGGCCACATCGACCAGGAAGCGAGCCTGCCGCTCCGGGGACAGCACGGAGGCGTCCACGGTGCGCGCGGTATCGAGTGCCTCACCGGCGTCGCCCAATTCGACCGCCACCGCCACCGCGTGCACGGCGACGCCGGTCGGCCCGAACTCGGTGTCGAAATCATTGCGGCCCTCGCCCAGCCGGTCGGCGGCGGTGCGCGCCGCCGCCAGCCCGGTGCGGGCCGCCGTGCGATTTCCGTCCGTCGCCGCGATCACCGCCAGCATGAGCTGCAGAGATCCGTAGAGCGACAGCACTTCCGGCTTCGGTTGCTCCGACGCCGCCTGCGCGGCCAGCGCCGCCACCGACACCCGCGCCGCCTGCTCGGCCTGTTCCAGGCGTTGCAGGCGCAGGAAGGCCTGTGCCATGCGATAGGTGCCCGCCACCACGCTGAGCGCGTCGCCGGACTCCTCCGCCGCGGACAGCGCGCGGTCGGCCGCGACCCAGGCCGCGTCGACCTCCTCCTGCCGGGTGAACGCGGTCGCGGCCACCTGATACGCGCGTGACAGCAGGGTCAGCACTTCGGGCCGCTGCGTGGCGGCGGCGGCCCGGGCGGCGTGCTCGAGATCCGGAATCAGTTCCAGCAGACTGCCGCCCACCTCGATCAGTCGCGATTCGTGTGCCAGTTGCCAGGCCAGGTCCACCCGCGCTCGCAGCTCCGGGAGTTGCACGGCCGACTCGCGATCGGCCTCGTCTCCGAAAAGCTGGTCCAGTGCGGGATGTCCGGTGAGCAGCAGCCGCAGTTGCTCGAAAACCGCCGAGCCGGGCCGATGCCCGTCGCCCCGGTCGGCGGCCATGGGTTCGGCCGCCTCGGGTCTCAGGTCGCGCACCGCCACGCCGAGCACGTCCGCCAGTCTTTGCAGAACGGACAGTCGCTCAACAGGCAGGACGTCTCGCTCGACCTGCGATACCCAGCTTTCCGAGCGACGGATGGCCGCTCCCAACTCTTTCTGCGATAGCCCCCGCCTCCGGCGCAACTCCGCTACCCGTGCCCCAAGGGTACTTTCGGCCACCGGGTCAAACTCCTTCTGCCTGATCGGCTTTCCCGGCCGTCACCGCCCGCTTGTTTCGCCGATGTCTACCATGCCCTTCTCCTTCCGCCCTTTCTGTCCAGACGGGATCTGCCGACAAGGATTCCAGACCGGGCGAGCTTACGGCGCACAGTATGGAACATGGATTTTTCTTATTGCACCGCAATTTTTCTGTGTTTAACGTTTGAAGAGGACCCGTCGAACCAAACGGACGACAAGGGGTGGTCATGCCCGGCGAACTTCTCTTCTTCCTACTCGGAGCCGGAATCGGCGGCGCGGCAATGTGGTTCGCGGCGTGCGCCGTTGCGGCCACCAAGTATTCCTCCACTGCCGACGGGGCGACGGTGCAATCCATCACCGCGCGCCTCGAACGCGAGGGTATCCGGAACTCGCGCGCTATGAAAGGTCAACCAGCCGCGCATCGGGCCCACTCCAGATGACCGCCCTACCCGAAACCGAGGAAGTGCGTGTACGCCTGCGTTTTCCGGGTGGAATGATCTTGGATTACCGGACCGAGCGCGCAATTGCCGAACGCCTCGCAGCGCATTTGCGGCCCCACCGCATAGAAGTCACCATCGACGGCCCGCCGAACGACCGCCTCCCACCCCTGCCGTGCGCGGAACTATGGACAGATTGACCAACTTTCCCGGCCGCATGTCCGGGTATCTCCCGAATAATCCGAAAACGGACCGTGCACATTGCCGTGCACGGTCCGTTACGGATAGATCTGATCAGTTGTTCAGAAGAACTTCCGCGATCTGAATGGTGTTGAGCGCCGCACCCTTCCGGAGATTGTCACCGGAGATGAACAGCGCCAGGCCGCGCCCGTCCGGCACACCCGGATCCTGGCGGATGCGGCCGACCAGTGACTCGTCGATGCCGGCGGCGGCCAGCGGGGTGGGCACGTCGACCAGTTTGACGCCAGGGGCCTTGGCAAGCAGTTCCTCGGCGCGCTCCACCGAAAGCGGCTGCGCGAACTCGGCATTGATCGACAGCGAGTGGCCGGTGAAGACCGGGACGCGCACGCAGGTGCCGCTCACCAGCAGCTCCGGCAGGCCCAGGATCTTGCGGGACTCGTTGCGCAGCTTCTGGTCCTCGTCGGTCTCGCCGGTGCCGTCGTCCACCAGGGATCCGGCCAGCGGGATGACGTCGAAGGCGATGGGGGCCACGTACTTGTTCGGGGCCGGGGACTCGACCGCGGAACCGTCGTGCACCAGCTTCTCGGCATCGCCGATGACCGCGCGCACCTGCGAGGCCAGCTCCTCCACACCGGCCAGGCCGGAGCCCGAAACCGCCTGGTAGCTGGACACGATCAGGCGCTGCAGGCCCGCCTCGTCGTGCAGCACCTTGAGCACCGGCATGGCGGCCATGGTGGTGCAGTTCGGGTTGGCGATGATGCCCTTGACCAGATTGCGGGTGGCCTCCGGGTTCACCTCGGAGACGACCAGCGGCACCTCGGGATCCTTGCGCCAGGCCGAGGAGTTGTCGATGACGGTGACACCGGCGGCCGCGAAGCGCGGGGCCTGGACACGAGACATGGTGGCACCGGCCGAGAACAGCGCGATGTCGAGTCCGCTCGGGTCGGCGGTCTCGGTGTCCTCGACGACGATGTCCTTGCCGCGGAACGGCAGCGTCTTGCCCGCCGAACGCGCGGACGCGAAGAATCGCACCTCGTCGGCCGGGAAGTTGCGCTCTTCCAGCAGCTTCCGCATGACGGCGCCGACCTGTCCGGTCGCGCCGACGACGCCTACGCGCACACCCATGGCCCTACCGCCCCGTTCCGCCGTGGACCACGGCCACTTCGTCGCCGCCCAGATCGAACGCCGAGTGCAGCACCTTCACGGCCTCGTCCAGATCGGTGTCCTTGACCAGCACCGAGATCCGGATCTCCGAGGTGGAGATGAGATCGATGTTGATGCCCGCCTCGGCCAGCGACTCGCAGAAGGTGGCGGTCACGCCCGGGTGCGACTTCATGCCCGCGCCGACCAGCGACACCTTGCCGATGTGGTCGTCGTACACGACCTGGGAGAAGCCGATGTCGCCCTGCCGCTTGGTGAGCAGCTCGACGGCACGCGGGCCCTCGAGCTTGGGCAGGGTGAAGGTGATGTCGGTCTTGCCGGTCTCCACCTTCGAGATGTTCTGCAGCACCATGTCGATATTGATCTCGGCATCGGCGACCGCGCGGAACACCTTGGCGGCGTAGCCCGGCTCGTCCGGAATGCCGACCACGGTCACCTTGGCCTCGCTGCGGTCGTGCGCGACGCCCGTGAGGATTGCTTGCTCCAAGGGGATGTCCTCCATCGATCCGGTAATCATGGTGCCCGTCTTGTCGGTGTACGAGGACCGCACGTGGACGGGCACGTTGTAGCGGCGCGCGTACTCGACGCAACGCAGCATGAGAACTTTCGAGCCGCAGGCGGCCATCTCCAGCATTTCCTCGTAGGAGACGGTGTCCAGCTTCTGGGCGTCGGAGACGATGCGCGGGTCGGCGGAGAAGACGCCGTCCACGTCGGTGTAGATCTCGCACACATCGGCATTGAGCGCGGCGGCCAGCGCGACGGCGGTGGTGTCGGAACCACCGCGGCCCAGCGTGGTCACGTCCTTGCTGTCCTGGCTCACGCCCTGGAAGCCCGCGACCAGCACGATGGTGCCCTGGCCCAGCGCCTGCTGCACCCGGCCCGGGGCCACATCGATGATCTTGGCGTTGCCGTGCGTGCCGGTGGTGATGACACCGGCCTGGGAACCGGTGAACGAGCGGGCCTCGGCGCCGAGCGAGTGAATGGCCATGGCCACCAGCGCGTTCGAGATGCGCTCACCCGAGGTGAGGAGCATGTCCATTTCGCGGGCGGGGGCGGCGGGCGCGACCTGCTGGGCCAGATCGAGCAGTTCGTCGGTGGTGTCACCCATGGCGGAGCACACGACGACCACATCGTGGCCCTGCTTCTTGGTCTCGACGATCCGCTCAGCGACGCGCCGGATGCGCTCGGCAGTGGCGACCGAGGATCCTCCGTACTTCTGAACGACGAGAGCCACGGCGGGAATCCTCCAAGATCGACGAACTGCTGCTACCGACCCACAAGACTACCGGCCCAGGTCCACGGGATTTCCGCTACCTCCTACTGCTCGCCGGAGCGGCCCCGCTGCTTGGCGAGCAGAGCGTTGAACAGCCCGTGGTACTTGGTGTTCTGGAACGCGGCCACCTCCCAGGCGCCGTCACGGCGGACCACCACGTAGAGCACGCATTTGGTGTTGAAGCGGGTGCGCTGTTTCCCGCCCTTCACCACCGCGCCCAGCCCGTGCACGAGCGCGACGTCCGGGGTCGGAAAGCGGACCGAGGTGATCTCGCCGACCGCGCGGGTGCCCTTCAGATACTTGGCGAACAGGGGGCGTGCTGGGCCTCGATGGCCGCGCGGCCCTGCACCCGCTGACCGAACCAGGTGACGTAGTCCGCGTCCTCGGCGAAGACGGCCGCGAACGCGGTGGCGTCGCCCGCATCCCAGGCGCGGTCGGCGCTCGCGAGTAGTTCGCGGACGGCCGCCTCGTCGGTGATCTGCTGCGTGCTCATGACATCCCTCCCGAAGATATCTGCATTACTCATCAACTGAATCTGCAAGTAGTTGACTCATTCAGATATTGTCGGAGTAGGACTAAGCTGTCAAGCGATGAGCAAGAAACACGATGAGCTGGGGGCCGCACTCACCTTCGCCGCCCAGCGCAGCGCCACCGATGCCGTGATGCTGCACGGAGCCATGGCCGACAAGCTCGGCCTGCACGTCACCGACCTGCGCTGCCTGACCCTGCTGCGCGCCAGCGGACCGGCCACCGCCGGGGAACTCGCCCAGCGCACCGGCCTCACCACCGGGGCCATCACCCGCATGATCGACCGGCTGCTGAAGGCCGGATACGTGCGGCGCGAACACGATTCGAAGGATCGGCGACGGGTGATCATCACCGCCGTGGCCGAACGCATCGACGAGATCGCGCCGCACTACGAGGTGCTGGCCCGCGAGTTCGGCAAGATCTCCGCCGATTACAGCACCGAGCAGCTGGAACTACTGCTGGAGATCTTCAACCGGCTGCACGAGACCTCGCTGCACGTCACCACGCTGTTGCGGGACGGCGACCCGGCGACACCGTGATCACTCCCGGTCCAGCCAGGTGACCTGCGCGCCGTTGGCGAATTCCCGGCGCTCGGTGACAGTGAACCGAGCCGGGCTGAAGTTGCCGCCGATCATCGGCACGCCGGCGCCCGCGATGACCGGGTAGCTCTTGATGATCAGCCGGTCGATCTCCTCGATCAGCTGGCCCGCCAGGTTCGCGCCGCCGCAGAGCCAGATATCCAGGCCCGCTTCCTTTTTCAGCTGCCGGACCAGCTCGGCCGCATCCCCCGAGACGACCTCCACCCGCGGGTTGTCCACCGGTGCGAGGGTGCGCGAGAAGACGTACTGCTCCAGGTGGTCGTAGGGGCTCTCGGCACCGATGGCGAGGCCGGGTTCATAGCTGCCGCGGCCCATGAGAACCGTGTCGAACCGCAGGTTCGGCGTATCCAGCGGCAGGCCGACCAGTTTGCGCACGTGGGTGGGAAGCGTCTCGGGCAGGGCCTCGGCGAACCAGGCCATCATGTCCTCGCCGATCGGATAGAAGTCGAATTCCCCCTGCGGACCTGCGATGTAGCCGTCGAGGGAGACCGCCACGTAGTAGACGAGCTTTCGCATGGTTTACCGCCTTGTTCGTAGTACTATGTCCGTAGTGATTACACACGTAGTACTACACATGGAGTGGTGTCAATGGCCCGGACGAACCCGGAACGACGAAATGCCTTGATCGACGCGGCAATCGAGGTGCTGGCCCGCGACGGCGCGCGCGGGCTCACCTTCCGCGCGGTCGACAAGGAGGCCGGGGTACCCGCGGGCACGGCCTCCAATTACTTCCCGAACCGGGACGAACTGCTGGTCCAGGCCGGGCATCGCTTCTACGAGCGGTTACAGCCGAGCGCCGAGACGATGGCGTTCCTGCACACCGGTCCGCGCACCCGCGAGACCATCGCCGCGCTCATGACCGAGACCGTCGGGCGAATCACGAGCTTCCGCACCGGCTATCTGGCGTTGCTGGAATTGCGCCTGGAGGCCACCCGCCGCCCGGAGTTGCAGGCGATCCTGAGCGAGCGGGTCCGGGCCGACATCGATTTCAACGTGCGCAACCATCTGGACTCCGGGCTGCCCGGCGACGCCGACTCGGTGCTGCTGCTCTACCTGGCCCTGAACTGGCTCATTGTCGAAAGGCTCACGCTGCCCGGCATTTTCGACGAGGACGAGGCCGCGCGGCTGATCGGCCTGGCGGTGGAGCGCGCCATCCCGACCTTGTGACGGGCATCACTTCGGGCGAATAATCTCCAGGCATGCGAGCGAGTGTCGGTGACCATCTGGTCATCCATGGGCGCAATGTCGGACTCCCCGACCACACCGCGGAAATCGTCGAAGTGCGCGGCGACGACGGCGAACCACCGTATGTGGTGCGCTTCGCCGACGGCCGGACCAGTCTGGTGTTCCCGGGTCCGGATTCGGTCGTGAAGCCGGGTTAGACCGCCCCGCACAACCCTTTCACCGCGTCTCCGCCGTGAACTTTTCCGTACACGTTGCGACACGACCGGATTGCCCCGTTGAACAGGGAAATCAGGGCTCATTAGACCGACCAGTCGGTTACTAGCGGCGGGGGGCACAGTTGACTCTCCAAGCGACGCTGGTCACAATCGGTGCCCGAATGGAAGGGTAGATATGCGCACGAAGACTGATCACCGGTTCGTCATCGACATCGATCCCGGACAGGTGATGGATGCGTTGCTCATGGTCGAGCAGATGCCCGACTGGTCTCCCTCCCACCAGGACGTCCGGGTCGCCACCCGCGACAAATTCGGCCGTCCCAAGCGCGTGTACATCTCGGCCAATCTGATGGGCCGCCCCGACCGGCAGGTCGTCGAGTACAGCTGCACCGACAACCGCGTCGAATGGCGGGTCTCCGAATCCAGCGCCGGAGCCGGCGGCAAGGGCTGGTTCGACCTCGCGGAGACCGAGGACGGCGCCACCGAGGTCTGGTACCACTCCGAGCTCTACCTGCCGATTCCCGCGCCCGGCATGATCCTCAAGCGCAGCGCCCGGCGCGAGGGCGAGGCCATGATCACCAACTTCGTCGCCTTCGTCGAGGCCGTCACCGGGCTCGAGGGGCTGGGCGAACCGGAGGAAGCGGCCTACGGCGAACCGGTGAACGAGTACGAGCAATTCTCGGGTTACGTCCAGCCCGGCTATGCCCAGCGCATCGACTACGGCCGCAATTTCGAGCCGGGCTTCGGCACCGCGTAAACGCTCGTGGCGAACACTCGCCGCTGACACTGCCTTTCGGGCCGCATACCCGGCAGTATGTCTGCCATGCCTGGTGCGCAACGAACCCGCATGACGCCGGTCGCCGAGGACGCCTCGGTGACCCAGCTGGAACTGTTCTTCGACCTGGTGATCGTCTTCGCCTTCACCATGGTCACCGACTTCGCCGCGCACGAGACCACAGCGGTCAATCTGCTGCGCGCGCTGCTGATCCTGGCCATGCTGTGGTGGGCCTGGATCGGCTACTCCTGGCTCGGCAATGTGATCAAGGCCGACGAGGGCATCGCCCGGGTGGCCATGTTCGCGGCCATGGGCGCGGCGTTCATCATCGCGCTCACCATTCCGGAGTCCTTCCACGATGAGCCGGGCGGCTGGTACGGGCCGCTGGTCTTCGTCATCGCGTATCTGACCGTGCGGCTCATCCACCTCACCGTGTTCTGGCTCGCCAGCACCCACGACGCCCAGCTGCGGCGGCAGGTGATCCGTTGGGCGGCAGGCTCACTCAGCGTGGCCAGCGTGCTGCTGGTGGTCGGTGCGCTCAGCCACGGCACCACCCAGCTGGTGCTGTGGCTGGCGGCGCTGGTCTGGGACATGGGGTGGACGTTCTTCGCGGGCAATGAATGGCGGCTGTACTCGCCCTCGCACTTCGCCGAGCGGTACGGGCTGATCGTCATCATCGCGCTGGGTGAATCCATCGTGTCCATCGGCGTCGGCGTGGCCGGACTGCCGATCTCCTGGTCCATCACCGTGGGCTCGCTGCTGGGCCTGGCCGTGGCCGGGCTGCTGTGGTGGGCCTACTTCGACGTGGCCGCACTGGTGGTGGAGCACGCCATGCATCGGGCCGGGGGCGAGCGCCGCATCCAGATCGCCCGCAACTGCTACACCTTCTGGCACTTCCCGATGATCGCCGGAATCGTGGCCATGGCACTGGGTTTGAAGAAGGTGCTGAGCTATGTCGGTGGGGCGAAAGGACATTCGCTCACCGATGCGCTGCACGGGATTCCGCTGTTCGCGCTCTACGGCGGTGTGGCGGCGTATCTGATCGCGCTGGCCGGGTTCCGGCACTACGCGACCGGCAAGGTACTGGTGCCGCGGCTGGTGGCGGCGGGCCTGCTGGTGGCGCTGCTGCCGCTCGCCTCGATGGTGCCCGCGCTGGCCGCGCTGGGCATGCTGTGCGCGGTGCTGCTGGCGCTCATCGTGTTCGAGGTGGTGCGCTACGCCCAGCCGCGGGATCTGATCCGGCACGGGCTGGACTAGTACT
>NZ_BJWY01000117.1 GCF_007990715.1 Nocardia seriolae NBRC 15557
GGAGGATCTCGAACCTGGGAAACAAAGAAGCCCACGCTTGCGGGCGCGGGCTTCAGCGGATCGATCCACTTGCGTTTAGATCTTCCATTTGCCGTTCTTTTCTCGCCAACCGCGTGCAAAACCGACAAGGAAGCCACAGCTCAACCACGACCAAGGATAAGCCGTTGAGAAGATGGACATATTCCGAACACAGAGGTATATAGCGGTATAGGTTGCAATAAACATGAACACGAAGCCAACGAGGGCGCCGACCCTGAGACCCGCCAACCAAGCATCACGGAAGCTCACTCGGCGAGCTATCTTCGCTTCCAACTTGGCGATATCTTCAGTGACCAGTTCGAGCGACTTGCACTGCGCTTCATACGCCATACCCGACGGAGACTGCTGACCCGCGCACACTGGCCACTGCTCCAACTTCAGGAGCTGGTCTCCCTTCTCGGCGTACATCCGCGAGAGCTCTCGTTCTTTGTTACGGCTGGTAACAGTAGCCATGACCGCCGTGCCGAAGGCCGCCCCGATGGGCGTCAGGAAAGCAGCGATGATCAGAAGCGGGGACGTCGTCGGCGGGGTATAGGTCGGCCAATATTCGGCCGGAGCCATGGGTTGCGAGAGGTCCATAGGAGGGATCATCCATAAGCCAAAGCCTGGCGTCCACCCGGGTCAGAAAAATGTTATCCAGATACGGACCATTCGGTTTCCCATCCAAATCCATTACAGCTACGAAGAGTCATTGCGGGTAATGTAACTCCCAGTACCTGCATGTCCATAATGTCTCTCTTCGTTTGCCCTGAGCAAGAATTATCCAGATGCGAGCTGGGAAAACCGAATGCCACAACGAGGTAACTATCCGGTGGTCGACGAAAGGACTGTGACCCACTAATCCAGCACTGGAGGTCATGGGGTATTCCATTCAGACAGTCCCCAGCGAGATGGGAAGGCCCCTGCCCGGATCCCCGATCCGGCCAGCCCGCTCCGCCGATGACCCACGCTGGGCGCCTCACGATCGCCGTCACACTGATTGCCGCAGCGGGAGCCTGGACGCCTCGGTGCTGGCACGGATGCTCGGGCACTCGGACCCGTCGATTACCTTGAAGCTGTACGCGAACCTGTTCGATACCGACCTAGGCCGGGTGGCGGTTGCCATAGACAAGGCTTACAGCCCTGCACCTTGCCGGAACCCTGCCAAGGCCGAAAATGCGGAGACGAAAGCAGCCTGAAAACCATGTCTGAGCTGGGCAATCATGGGTGAACTGCACGTGACCTTCATCTGCACCGGCAATATCTGCCGGTCCCCGATGGCCGAGAAGATTTTCGCGGCGTACCTGGAGCGGGCCGGGTTGGCGGATCGGGTGCGGGTGAGTAGTGCTGGGACGGGGAGTTGGCATGTCGGGGACGAGGCCGATTACCGGACGAACAAGGAGTTGCGGGTGCACGGGTATCCGACCGGGCACAGTGCGGCGGTGATCGGGGTCGAGCATCGGGACGCGGATCTGGTTGTGGCGCTGGACACCGGGCACGAGCGGGAGTTGGCGCGGCTCGGGGTGCCGTCGGATCGGCGACGGCTGCTGCGCAGTTTCGACCCGCTCGCGGACGGGCGCTCGGTGCCGGACCCGTACTACGGCGACCAGGCCGACTTCGCGTTGGTGCGCGAGCAGATCGAGGCGGCCGTGCCGGGACTGCTGGCTTGGGTGCGCGAACAGCTGGGTGAGGCCGAATCCGGAGGCCGCGTCGAATGAGTTCGAAAACCTCGCTGCTGCGGCGCTTCACCTTTCTGCTGCGGCCCAGTTGGCTGATTCTGGCCGTGGTGGTCGCGGGTTTCGCTTACCTGTGTTTCTCGGTGCTGGCCCCCTGGCAGCTCGGGAAGAACACCCGGACCTCCGAACGCAATGACCGGATAGCGAATTCGGTGCACGCGGACCCGGTGGACATCACCACCGTGCTGTCCAGCAACGGCAAGAACACCGAGTGGCACCGTGTCACCGCCGACGGCTCGTACGTTCCTGATTCGACCGTGCTGGTGCGCCTGCGCCACCTCGACGGCCAGCCCGCCTACACGGTGCTCGCCGCCTTCCGGCTCGACGACGGCCGCACCCTGCTGGTGGACCGGGGCAATATCGCCGCGGCCCAGGGCGGTACCCATCCCCCGGCCATTGCCGCCCCGCCCGCCGGGACCCAGCGTCTGGAGGCTCGGGTCCGCGCGTCCGAGGGCGTCATCGAGAAGAAACTCCCGATGACGGAAGACGGCTACCGCCAGGTCTATACGACCGACACCCAGCAGGAGGCCACCGTGATGGGCCTCCCCCTCACCCCCATCCCCACCGATGGCCTGGGCGGCTACCTCCAGCTCGAACCCGGCCAGCCGGGAGCCTTCACCCCCGATGCCCTCCCTCAGCTGGACGCGGGCCCCTACCTCTCCTATGGCCTGCAATGGCTGGCCTTCGGCATCATGGCCCCCTTGGGCCTGGGCTACTTCGTCTGGGCGGAGATCCGCGCCCGCCGCCGGGAGAAGGCCGAGGCCGCGCAACCGGCTGCCACCGGCGAGCCCGAATCGGCCACGCGCGCAGATTCTCCCGCCGAATCCCCCGCAGCGGCGTCACCGGCCTCCGGCGAACCCGCCGCCCCGGCGGACCCGACGCCATCCCCCAAGTCCGCGAAGCCCAACGACCCAGCCCCTGCCCCGAAGCCCACACCCAACGAGGCCCGCCTCGCCGACCGCTACGGCGGCACCCGGCGCTGAGCGGGTCGCGAGGTCCGGCCGCGGCCGGACGCGGTGCGGGGCTCGGATAGCCTCGCCGGGTGCGTATGGGGAAGGTGACTGCCGTCGGGCTGCTGCTCGGGTTCGGACTGGATCGGGTGCTGGGCGATCCGCGGCGCGGGCATCCGGTGGCCGGATTCGGTACGGCGGCAATGCGGGTGGAGCAGCTCACCTACCGCGACGACCGGGCGGCCGGGGTGGCGCATGAGATCGTGCTGGTCGGAGCGGTCGCGGGCCTGGGGATCGGGTTGTGCCGGGCGGTGGCCGGACGGGGTGCGTCCGAGTGGCGGATACCGGGGCGGCGCACTGCGATCCGGGCCGGAGGCATCGAGCGCGGCCGATACGAGGCGATTACGCGCGCGGTCGGTGCGACGGCGCTGACGGCGGCCGCGACCTGGACGGTGCTGGGCGGGACGACGCTCGCGAAGACCGGGCGGGCCATGGCGGATCGGCTCGAATCCGGGGATATCGACGGCGCGCGGGAGTTGCTGCCGTCGCTGTGCGGCCGGGATCCGGAGGTGCTGGACGCCGATGGGCTGGCTCGGGCCGCCTTGGAATCGATCGCGGAGAACACCTCCGATGCGACTGTGGCCCCGTTGTTCTGGGGCGCGGTCGCCGGAGTGCCCGGATTGCTGGCGTATCGGGCGGTGAACACCCTCGACGCGATGATCGGTTACCGGAACGAACGCTATGGCCGATTCGGCTGGGCGGCCGCGCGGACCGATGATGTCGCGAATCTGGTGCCCGCGCGGGTCAGCGGGCTGATCACCGTCGCGCTGGCCCCGGTGGTGGGCGGGCGGCCCGCCGATGCGTGGCGGGCCTGGCGGCGGGGTGCAGCCGAGCATCCGAGTCCGAATGCCGGTGTGGCAGAGGCTTCGATGGCGGGTGCGCTCGGAGTGACGCTGGGCGGGAAGACCGAGTACCGGCACGGGGTCGAGTTGCGCCCCACGCTCGGTGACGGCCCGGTGCCGCGGGTGCGCGATCTGCGCCGCGCGGTACGGCTGTCCGAGGCGGTCCAGATCGCCGCGACGATCGCCTCGGCCGCGGCCGCCGTCCAGCGACACTGACTCGGTCCGGCCAGGCTGGCGCGATCCCGTCGGGCCGGCCCGATCCAGCGAGGCCGGTTCGGCGAGGCAGGCTCGGTTCGGCGGGTCGCTCCCGCTGCTGAATCTCGGTGCACCATCGGGCTTCGGCCCACGCTCAGACCATCGCCTCGAGCGACTGGACGGTTGTTTTCGATAGATTCAGGGGCGGGAATGTCACAGTCGGCCGAGCGGTTTCGTCGGCTCTGTAGACGGCTCGACCGACCGGGCGGGCGTGAACGAATGAGGGTGCGATGAGTGGTGGCGGGCGCGATCAGGCGGAGTTGGCGCGGGAGTGCGAGGAGCACCGCGGGTATCTGCGGCGGGTCGCCTACAGCACGCTCGGCAGTCTCAGCGACGCCGACGATGTGGTGCAGGAGGCTTGGCTGCGGCTGGTGCGGTACTACGACACCAGCCCCGAGGACGCGGAGATCGAGAATCTGCGCGCCTGGCTGACCACCGTGACCGGGCGGCTGGCCCTCGATCACCTCGGCTCGGCGCGGGCGCGGCGCGAACAGTATGTGGGCGAATGGCTTCCGGAGCCGGAGATCACCACCTGGGACGATCCCGCTGATCGCATCTCGCAGGACGAACGCGTCACCACCGCGCTGCTGGTGGTGCTGGAATCCCTGTCCCCCGCCGAGCGCACCGCCTTCGTCCTGCAGGACGTCTTCGGCATGACCGGCCCGGAGGTCGCCGAGGTGGTCGGCCGGACGCCGGCGGCCGTGCGCCAATTGGCTTCGCGGGCCCGCAAACACGTGGAGAACGGCACGCCGCGCTTCCCGGCCAGCCCGGACGAGCACGAGAAGGTGGTGTCCGCCTTCGCGGTGGCCTGGCGTTCCGGCGACCTGAGCGCGCTGCTGGGCGTGCTGGATTCCAATGTCACCTTCACCTCCGACGGCGGCGGCAAGGTGCAGGCCTTCCTGCATCCCATGCACGGCGCGGAGAAGGTGGCCCAGACCCTGCTCGGCTTCCTCGCGGTCGCCTCCGATATCGGTGGCGCGTGGGGTCGTTCGGTGCTGGTCAACGGCCGCCCGGGCCTGGTGGTGTTCGACGGCAAGAACACCGGCGTCTTCTCGTTCACCATCGACGAGGGCCGCATCACCAAGATCGACGTGGTCCGCAATCCCGACAAGATCCATCTGCCCGACGATGCCGAGCCGGACTGGCCACTGGGCGAGCAGGCCGACACCCGCCCCGAACCCGGCACCCGATCCTGAACCGAAGCCCACTGCTCGAGCCGTAAGACCGCGGGCCCGCAACCACTTTCGGTCGCGGGCCCGCGGCATGCTCAGGACACGACGCCGGTCTCAGCAGCCATGCCGGTCTCAGGAGGCGATGCGGGTCACCGGCCGGAGCCCGTGGGCGGTGGCGACCTCGGGCGAGTACAGCTGCCCCGCATGCGCCGTAAGCCCCTGCGCCAGGCCCTGATCCACGGCGCAGGCGTCGCGCCAGCCCCGGTCCGCGATGGCCCGGGCGTAGGGCAGCGTCGCGTTGGTGAGGGCGATGGTGGAGGTGTGCGGCACCGCGCCCGGCATGTTCGCCACGCAGTAGAACAGCGAATCCGCCACGTGGAAGGTCGGTTCGGCGTGCGTGGTGGGCCGCGAGCTCTGGAAGCAGCCGCCCTGATCGATGGCGATATCCACCAGCACCGATCCGGGCCGCATGTGCGCGACCAGGGTGTCGGACACCAGTTTCGGCGCCCGCGCCCCGGGCACCAGCACCGACCCGATCACCAGATCCGCTGCCAGCACCGCCTTTTCGACCTCGGCCGCATTCGAGCCGATGGTGGCGACCCGCCCGCCGAAGCGCGCGTCGAGTTCCCGCAGTCGCGCGATATTGGTGTCCAGCACGGTGACTCGCGCCCCCATGCCGACCGCGACCACCGCGGCATTGCTGCCCGCCACCCCGCCTCCGAGCACCACCACGTCCGCGGGCCGCACCCCCGGCACCCCGCCGAGCAGCACGCCCGCCCCGCCCTGCGGTGACATCAGGTGATACGCCCCGACCTGGGCGCCGAGTTTGCCCGCCACCTCGCTCATGGGCGCGAGCAGCGGCAGCGACCCGTCCGCGGCGCGCACCGTCTCGTAGGCGATGGCGGTGATACCCGACCGCAGGATGGCGTCGGTGCATTCGCGCGAGGCCGCCAGATGCAGGAAGGTGAACAGCACCTGTCCCTCCCGCATGCGCGAATACTCCTCGGCGATGGGCTCTTTCACCTTCAGCACCAGCTCGGCCTCGCCCCACACCTGTTCCGGGCCGGGCGCGATGCGGGCCCCGGCGGCGAGGTAGTCCGCGTCGCCGAACCCGGATCCGATGCCCGCGCCCGCCTCGATCAGCACCTCGTGCCCGTGCCGCGTCAGCTCCCCGGCACCGGCCGGGGTCAGCGCGATCCGATACTCCTGCTCCTTGACCTCCCGTGGAACCCCGATTCTCATACCGCCATCGTGGACCCGCCGCGCCCCGCCCGCCATGACCGCCACGACCCGATTTCCGATGCCGCTATCGAACAGCAACCCCGAGGCCGTTCCGGCCCGCCTCCGAAATCCACCGAAACCGGTTGGCGGGCGGGCGGTGCGAATCGCGCCGGTGGTGGTGGCGGTCAGGATGCCGTCGCGGCGACCGCCAGCACCTCGCCGGGGGTCGGGAACCGGAGCAGATGGTCGCGCCCGGCAATGGTGAAGCGGTGGGTCAGGTAGTCGAGGTGCTCGGAGAAGTGGGCCCAGCCCTCGGCGTGGACGGGCACGATCACGGCGTCGCCCAGCGCGGCCGACGCCTTGGCGGCGGTGCGGCCGTTGAGGGTCAGGTCGATATCGCCGAAGCGGTCGACGTTCGCGGCACCGACATTGAGGATGGCGATATCGATGCGGGGGAAGCGTTCCGCGATCCGCTCCACGTACTCGACCGAGGCATTGTCACCGGAGACGTACACGGTCGGCAGCCCCTCGGCCGCCAGGACGAATCCGGTGACCACGCCGGTCTGGCTCTCGCAGCCCTCCGGCCCGTGCAGCGCGGGCACGCCGGTGACGGTCACCGCGCCGATTCGCGTCGATTCCCAGTTCGCCAGTCCCCGAACGCCTTCCATGCGCCCGGCGGCGTCCGGGGTGGACAGCACGTGCTCGATGCTCGGCAGCAGCGCCCGCCCGGCGGCGTCGAGATTGTCGGCGTGCTGATCGTGCGAGAGCAGCACCGCGTCGATCGGGCCGATCGCGGACACCGGAACAGCGGGGCCGGTGAGCTTGTAGAGGGTCACCGGGCCGGGGTAGTCGCCGGGCTCGTCGAAGGTGGGATCGGTCAGCCAGGTCAGGCCGCCGTACTCGAATCGCACGGTGGGACCGCCGATGTGCAGGATTTCGAGGGTGGTGGCCGCGGTGTCGATCGTGGCCGCTGCGTCGATCGTGTTCGTCATGCCGTCGAGTCTGCTGCTCCGGCCGTGCTCCCGACAGTGGCCCGAAGGCCGCTGTTCGATAAAATCGGGCCATGCCAGCTCCGCACGAGGTGGCCGTCCTCGCCTACGACGGCATCAGCCCTTTCCACCTCTCCGTTCCGACCCTCGTTTTCGGCCGCATCGGCGCGGGCGGCCAGGACGGCAGCCCCTACCGGGTCACCGTTTTCGCCGAACAGCCCGGATCCCTTTCCACCCCCGCGGGTTTCGACCTGGTCGTGCCCCACGGACTGTCGGCGGCCGACACCGCGGGCACCATCGTGATCCCCAGCTGGGAGCGCGATCGTCCACTGCCCGAACCGATTCGCGAGGCTCTGCACCGCGCGCACGCCCGCGGCGCTCGCATCGTGGGCCTGTGCCTGGGCGCGTGGGCGGTGGCCGCCAGCGGGCTGGCCGACGGCCGCGAGATCACCACGCACTGGTCGGCCGCCGCCGAGCTGGGCCGCGCGTACCCGGCCGTGCGGGTGCGCGCCGACACCCTCTGGTCCGACGACGGCGACATCATCACCTCCGCCGGTGTGGCCGCCGCCCTCGACTGCTGCCTGCACGTGGTGCGCTCCGATCACGGCAGCCGCGCCGCCGCCGAACTCGCCCGCCGCCTGGTGCTGGCCCCGCACCGCAGCGGTTCGCAGGCCCAGTACATCCCGGTCGCCGTGCCCGAGTCCGCCGATCAGGACGCGATCGAGCACGCCATGGTCTGGGCCAGAACACATCTGGACGAACCCCTCGACCTCGACGGCTGGGCCCGCACCGCCCTCATGTCGCGCCGCACCTTCACCCGCCGCTTCCGCGACCGCACCGGCACCAGCCCCCAGCAGTGGCTGCTCCAGCAGCGCGTCGACCACGCCCGCCTGCTCCTGGAATCCACCGACGACACCATGGACCGCATCGCCACGGACTCCGGCCTCGGCACCGGCGTCAACCTCCGCCACCACTTCCACCGCCTGCTGGGCACCACCCCCGCCGCCCACCGCGCCCTCTTCCGCCGCAACTGATCGAGATCAGGGAGCTCCCAGCGCGGGGAACCGGACAAATTCCCTCGGTCAGAGCTCCCTGACCTTGATCCCGCGGGGAGGCGCGGGCGGCGGAGGGCTAGGTTCGGGGGCATGAGGATTCAGCTGGGCGAGCATGCGCCGCAGATCGACGAGAGCGCGTGGATCGCGCCGAATGCCACCGTGGTCGGCCGGGTGCGGCTGGAAGCCGAAGTGAGCGTCTGGTATTCGGCGGTGCTGCGCGGGGACATGGACGAGATCTCGGTGGGGGCGCGCAGCAATATTCAGGACGGGTGTGTGCTGCATGCCGATCCCGGCTTCCCGTGCACCGTGAGCGAGGGAGTCTCGGTGGGCCACAATGCGATTCTGCACGGCTGCACGGTCGGCGACGATGTGCTGATCGGCATGGGGGCGACCGTGCTGAACGGCGCGGTGATCGGGGCGGGCAGCCTGATTGCCGCGAATGCGCTGGTACCCGAGGGCGCGCAGATTCCGCCGGGCTCGCTGGTGGCCGGAGTACCCGGCAAGCTGCGCCGGGAGCTGAGCGAGGCCGAGCGTGATCACATTCGCCTGAATGCCGCCGCGTACCTGCACAACACGTCGCTGCACAAGCAGGGTCAAGAGGCGTGACCGAAGGGGGCGTGTGAGAAGCCCCACACTGAACAAGCGACCATATAGGCCGCTGCTAGCATCGGGCGAAGCGTTCCCGGCGGCCCGGGCTCTGCCG
The DNA here is from genome assembly GCF_007990715.1 of Nocardia seriolae NBRC 15557. Lineage (GTDB taxonomy): Bacteria > Actinomycetota > Actinomycetes > Mycobacteriales > Mycobacteriaceae > Nocardia > Nocardia seriolae. Next base: position 9,002 of record NZ_BJWY01000117.1, read on the forward strand.
CCGCCGACCGGGTGCGCGCTCGGGGCTAGCAGGAGGTTTCAACGGTGTCGTACGAGCACGACGGTATGCACCGACGGCGGATCAGCGTGGCCGATATCGCCGCGCAGCCCGGGGGGATCGAGGCGTTGCAACGCCGGGTCCACGAATTACGTTCCAATGGCCGGGATTTCGCGGCTAATGCGATCGAATGGGAAATGGCGGCCCTGAACGTCCACTGAGCGGGCACGCCATGTCCGATGGTCGGACACGGCGTGTATCGCTACCATCCACCGATGCGATAATGCGGCACGGCCCGTGTACGACTGTGCGACTGCGCAGTTCGCCGCTGTGCGCCAGTTCGGTTCACCCCCGTACGCCCGCACGGTTCACCGTTGTGCGCCCGCACGGTTCACCGCGGTACCGGGCCTTCACCGCAATGTCGCGGTCGCCGACCCGATCGACTGGAGACTCGATGCCGTCCGTTCCCACCATCCTGCAACGCATCCTGGAGAAGCCGCGGGCCGAGGGCGAACAGCTGCTGGAGAGTGCGCTGTCGGCCTTCCTCGACTTCGGGATCAAGCGAACCAGCATGGGGGAGATAGCGCGTCGCGCCGGCATCAGCCCGGCCACGCTGTACCGGCGCTTCGAATCCAAGAACGACCTGGTAGCCGCGGTGGGCGTGCGCGAGGCGCAGCTGTTCATCGCCGAGATCGACAAGCGGGTGCAGCAGGCCACCGGCAACGGGCACGCGGTGGACGACCAGCTGGTCGAGATCTTCGTCGCGTTCATCACCCAGCTGGCGAACAACAAACTGCTGCAACGACTGCTGCGCACCGAGCCGGAGACCATCCTGCCGCGCCTCACCACCGAGGCCGGGCCGATCCTCGCGGTGGGCCGCGCCTACCTGGCCGAAAAGCTGAGCGCGCTACAGCAATCCGGTGACGCGCCCGCCTTCGACGCGGAACTGGTCGCGGAAGTGCTCGCCCGCCTGGGGCAGTCGCTGGTGTTGACGCCGGATGGCCTGATTCCCTTGACCGATGAGGCGGCGGCCCGAGACTTCGCGCGGCGCACGATTCTGCCGATGATCGGCGTACAGCCGGTCTGAACCACACGGTATCTCCACGAAAACTCCTTCGGACATTCCTCTTGTTTCCGGCAGATTGTTTCCGGCAGACTGGCGGCCATGCAGTACCGCGCCGCCCTCCGCTCCGCCCGAAAACGAGTCGCCGCCTGGTTTCCCGCGCGCCGCGTCGCGAAGATCTGCCTGACCGGCGTGGTCCTGGTCCTCGTCCTGGTGGTCGGCTGCGATCTGTGGATCCGCATCGCCAATCGGAAGTACGAGTACGGCGTGGATTCCGCGCCGCAGGCGGACGTGGCCATCGTGTTCGGCGCGGAGGTCAAGCGCGACGGCCGCCCCTCCGACTATCTGGCCGCCCGTCTGGAGCTCGGCCGCCGGCTGCTCGAGGCGGGAAAGGTGAAGGCACTGCTGCTCACCGGCGACAACGGCCGCCCGAGCTATGACGAGCCGACGACCATGCGCGCCTACCTGATCGCCCACGGCGTCCCCGCCGCCAAGATCGCCGTCGACTACGCGGGTTTCAGCACCTACGAATCCTGCGTGCGCGCCCACGACGTCTTCGGCGTCACCTCCGCCATCGCGGTCACCCAGGATTTCAGCCTGCCGCGCACCGTGGCCATGTGCCGCGCGGCGGGCATCGACGCCACCGCGGTCGGGGACGACACGCAGGTGCACGGCGATGTCTACCGCAGGAACTGGCTGCGCGATCAGCTGGCCGACACCAAGGCCGTCTACTCCATCCTCTTCCGGCCCGAGCCGACCTTCCGCGGCAAGCAGGAGACCTCGGTCCGCGACGCCATGGCCGCACCGCAGCAGTGATCCGCTGACACCGAATTTCAATAGCTGAGTCTTTGCCATCGGCACTCGCGCCGAGCAGAATGCAAGCGTCGGAGCAAAAGGCGTGCGTTCGAAGGAGATCGCGGCGTGAGCGATGCTGTGCGGGCGGAATCCGAAGTCATTGGCGCATCGCCGGACAAGGACACATCGCCCGACAAGGACACATCGCCGGGCAGCGACGCCCCGCCGCACCGATCATTGCTCGCGGTGACCGCGTGCCCCGCGGGCATCGCGCACACCTATATGGCCGCCGAGAAGCTCGGCCAGGCCGCCGCGGCGCTGGGCATCGACATGAAGGTCGAGACCCAAGGCTCGATCGGCGTCGAGAACGCGATCACCCGCGCCGATGTGGCCGCGGCCGACGGTGTCATCATCGCCGCCGACAAGGACGTCGATCTGAGCCGCTTCACCGGCAAGCGGGTGCTGATCGTGCCGGTCGCGGAGGGCATCCGGCACCCGGAGAAGCTCATCGAGGACGTCCGCACCGCACCCGTTCACGAAGGCGGAGCCGGTGATTCGGGCCCGGCGTCCGGGGCGGGCGAACGCAGCGTCGCGCTCAAGGCGCTCATGAACGGCGTCAGCTACATGATCCCGTTCGTCGCGGTCGGCGGTCTGCTCATCGCCATCTCGCTGTCGCTGGGCGGGCACACCGATCCCTCGGGCGGCCTGGTCATCCCCGAGGATTCGATCTGGTACAGCGTCAACCAGATCGGCAGTATCGGGTTCACCCTCATGGTGCCGATCCTGTCCGGCTACATCGCCTACGCCATCGGCGACCGCCCGGCGCTGGTACCCGGCATGGTCGGCGGCTGGATCGCCAATACCGGCGCGCTCTACGACTCCAAGGCGGGCGCGGGCTTCCTGGGCGCGATCGTGACCGGTTTCCTGGCCGGGTATCTGGTGCTGTGGATCAAGAAGGTCAAGGTCCCCAGGTTCGCCCAGCCGATCATGCCGATCATCGTGATCCCGATCCTGGCCACCCTGGGCGTGGGCCTGTTCTTCATCTACGCCATCGGCCATCCGATCTCCTTCGTCTTCGAGCACCTCACCACCTGGCTCGGCGGCATGACCGGCACCAGCGCCATCGCGCTCGGCGCGATCGTGGGCCTGATGATCGCCTTCGACATGGGCGGGCCGGTCAACAAGACCGCCTTCCTGTTCGGCGCGGGGTTGATCGCCACCGGCAATCTGTCGGTCATGGGCATGGCGGCAGCCGCCATTCCGGTGATGCCGCTGGGGCAGGGCCTGGCCACGCTGCTGCGCCGCCCGCTCTACGACGAGCAGGAGCGCGAGGCCGGGCTGGCGTCGCTGTTCATGGGCTTCTTCGGCATCTCCGAGGGCGCGATCCCGTTCGCGGCTTCCCGTCCGGCCCAGGTGATTCCGGCCAATATGATCGGCGGCGCGGTGGCGGGCGCGATCGCCGGTGTGGCCGGGGTCGGTGACGCGGTGCCGCACGGCGGGCCGATCGTGGCGCTGCTGGGCGCGATCGAGGGGATTCCGATGTTCTTCGTCGCCGTGCTCGCGGGCACGGTGGTGACGGCGGTGCTGACGATCGCGCTGATCGAATTCCGGTCCCGCCGTGAGGGTCCGGCCGCAACCGCGGTCACCGTCACCGAAACGGCCTCCGCCGCAACCGAACCGGCTTCCGCGACGACCGAACCGGAGATCCTCGACGGCGCGCTCACCGAGCGCACGGTGCAGCCGGTCCTGGCGGCGACCGACAAGCAGTCCGCCATTCGCGAGATGGCCGCGCTACTGGCCCGCAGCGGCAAGGTCACCGACCCGGACGAACTGCTGGCCGCCGCCCTGCGCCGCGAGGCCGAGGGCGTCACCGGCCTGGGTGACGAAATCGCCATCCCGCACGCCAAAACCGATGCGGTGACGGCCCCGGTGGTGGCCTTCGCGCGGGCCCCGCAGGGCATCGACTGGGACTCCCCCGACGGCAATGCCGCCAAACTCGTGTTCATGATCGCGGTCCCGCTGGCCGCCGCCGGTGACGAGCACCTGCGCATCCTGGCCCTGCTGGCCCGCAAGCTCATGGATCCGGCCTTCCGCGAGCGACTGCTGGCGGCACCGGACCGTGCCGCCATTCTCGAAATTCTCGGCGAGATTCAGCAACCGGCCGCGAGCGTTTAGCGGCTTCACCTCCACCTATCTGAAATACCGACAAGTCGTTTTGCCAAAAGCGCTGGCAAGCAAAGGAACTCGCGCATTCCGAATTCGCCCACGGCCGATCATCGGCGTTGTACGATCGTCCATACCAACGGATCGGCAAAAGCCATCCACCCCTGGTGAATTCGCGAATTCCCTTTACATTCGGAAAGGGAATCTGAAATGTCGCAAGCAAATTCGAGTCCACTGCGCCTGCTGACACCGGAACAGGAAGCCGATGTCCTCGCGCTCGTGAACGACCTGCTCACCGGTGATACCACCGGTGTGAACACCTACGTCACCTCCGACGTCGCGGCGGTGCGCGGACTGTGCGGGATCCGCAACGTGGAGATCCCCGGATACCAGGGCGTGGGGCTCGACGCGCTCGCGGCCTGGCCGCGCACCGACGGCCCGCACCCGCTGGTCGTGCTGCCCGCCGGACTCGACAAGACCGGCTGGAAGATGTACGGCGGCACCATCATCCGACTGCTGCTGCGCGGCTACGCCGTCGTCGCCTACACCGAACGCGGCCTGCCCGGATCCAAGGGCAAGCTGACCGTCGCCGGGCCCGAGGATGTCGCGGACGGATCCGCGGTCATCGACTGGGCCCTGGGCGACGCGGAACTCCAGGCCGACCCCGACCGGATCGGAATGATGGGCATCTCCTACGGTTCCGGCATCAGCCAGCTGGTCGCCCACGCCGATGACAGGGTCAAAGCCGTTGTCGCGCTGAGCACCTGGGCCGACCTGGGCCAGGCCCTCTACGACAACGACACCCGGCACATCGCGGCCGCGGAAGCCCTCGCCGGGATCAGCGAGGAACCCAGCGACGAGCTGACGAAGGTGCTCGAATCCTTCTTCGCCAATACCGATATCGACGAGGTGCTCGAGTACGCCCGGCCCAGATCCCCCGCCCGGCTGGATCGCTCCCGGAGACGTGATGTGCCGACCTTTTTCACCAGCTTCTGGCACGAGACGATCTTCCCGCAGAACCAGCTCCTCGAATACTTCAACGACTTCTCGGGCCCCAAGCGCCTGGACGTGGCGATCGGCGACCACAGCGCCGTCGAGGTGCTCGGCCTGACCCTCGGCGTCTACACCCGCACCACCGAGGCCGCCTACGACTGGCTCGACCGCTACCTGCTCGACGCGGACAACGACATCGACCGCGACGGCGTCGTGCACACCGAGACCATGCACAGCTTCACCATGACCACCGCACCCGATCTGGCCTCGTGGGCGAAACCGTTGCGGCCCTACTATCTTCGTGCCCCCGAGACCGGATCCTCCGACGGCACACTGCTGTTGGCGCAGCCGCCGGTCAGCAGTCCGAGCATCCAGCAGGGCCCCTCGCAGGTCCGGGTCGCGAAGCAGCTGGTCATGGACGGCATCCGCGAACGCCTGTTCATGCCCGGTCGCCAGCGGCTCGCCGATGTGGACCGCACCCGCGCCGCCGTCTGGATCACCCCGCACCTGTTCCTCAAACCGCACCGCATCGCGGGCATCCCCGAGCTGGAACTGACCGTCACCCCCTCCGGCCGCACGGCCACCCTCGTCAGCTACCTCTTCGACCTCGAGCCCGTCACCGGCACCATGCGGATCATCACCCACGCCGCGGCCACCATCACCAATGACCAACCGGCACAACCCACCCCGCTACGGGTCCGTCTCCAGGCCACCGACTTCTACGTGCCCATCACCCACAAGCTGGTCCTGATCATCGACACCGCGGACGACTTCTACGGTGACGAGAACCCGACGGGCAGCATCCTCACCCTCTCGAGCGAAACCGGCCCCGCCCACATCGACATCCCGATCGCGCCCTGATCCCTCCGATCTCCCGGCGGTAGCGGGCATTTTGCCTGCCACCGCCGGTAAGCGCGCGCATATTACCTAGATCACGCGCGCCGTGTCCCCCACCCCCAGCGCGCGGCTTCAAACTGCAATGACACGTCAAGTCGGTCGCACCCCCCGATCCCTTTGCCTCCGGCCCTGTGTGACCGCCGGAAACAAAGGAGTTACCAGCGATGACCACTTACATCGCCACCGCCACCCCCGTCGGCGACGGCTGGACCGTCACGGTCTTCGGCCTGCCCGACGACATCGACCCCTTCCCCGCCCCCACCCTGACCCGAGCCCGCGCCCTCGTCACCGAACTGATCACCGCGTACACCGGATCCCCGCCCGGCACCGCCCGTTTCGAGCTCTACGTGGAATCGGTCGCCGACCTGGTGGGCGATCTGGAGGCCGCCCGCACCGCCCGCGAACGCGCCGTCGCCTGCGAGGAGTCGACCCTGTTGCACGCGGCACGGGAGATGCTCGCGCGCGGCCTCACCTCCGCGGACGTGGGCGAACTGCTGAGCATGGACGTGAACGCCATCGATCACTGGGTGGATTCGAGACCGTGAAGCGCGGAGCGGGTAGGCGCCGTGGTGGCACCTACCCGCTCCGCGCGTGAAACAGATTGAGCTGTCGAGGATTAGGCGGGAACCTCGCTGCGGTCACCGCTCCACAAGGTGTGGTACTTGCCCTCGGCGTCGATGCGCTCGTAGGTGTGGGCGCCGAAGAAGTCGCGCTGGCCCTGGGTGAGGGCGGCCGGGAGGCGCTCGGCGCGCAGGCCGTCGTAGTAGGACAGCGAGGAGGCGAAGGCCGGGACCGGGATGCCGAGCTGGGTGGCGACCACGACCACTCGACGCCAGCTGTCGATCGCCGTCTCGATGGCCTCGCGGAAGTACGGGGCGAGGATCAGGGACGGGAGGGACGGGTCGGCCTCGTAGGCTTCCTTGATCCGGTTGAGGAAGCGGGCGCGGATGATGCAGCCGCCGCGCCAGATGGTGGCCAGGTCACCGGGGTGCAGGTCCCAGTTGTATTCGGCGGAACCCGCGGCGATCTGGTCGAAGCCCTGGGCGTAGGCGACGATCTTGGAGGCGTAGAGGGCCTGGCGGATGGCCTCGGTGAATTCGGCGACGTCGGTGGGCTTTTCGCCGAGGATGCCGGAGGCCAGGCCCTTGGCGGCGGCGCGCTGGGTGCGCGAGCCGGACAGGGCGCGGGCGAAGACGGCCTCGGCGATACCGGTCACGGGGATGCCCAGGTCCAGCGCGGACTTGACGGTCCAGCGGCCGGTGCCCTTCTGCTCGGCGGCGTCGACGATCACGTCGACCAGGGGCTTGCCGGTCTTGGCGTCGACCTGCTCGAGCACCTCGGCGGTGATCTCCACCAGGTAGCTCTCCAGCTCACCGGAGTTCCACTGGGTGAACACGTCGGCGATCTGCTTGGCGTCGAAGCCCAGCGCGTCGCGGAACAGGTTGTAGGCCTCGCCGATGAGCTGCATGTCGGCGTACTCGATGCCGTTGTGCACCATCTTCACGAAGTGGCCGGACCCGTCGGGGCCGATGTGGGTGCAGCACGGGGCGCCGTCGACCTGCGCCGCAATGGATTCCAGCATGGGACCCAGCGACTCGTAGGACTCCTTCGGGCCACCCGGCATGATGGCGGGCCCGTTCAGCGCGCCCTCCTCGCCGCCGGAGATGCCCGCGCCCACGAAGTTGAGCCCGCGCGCGGCCATGGCGGCCTCGCGGCGGATGGTGTCGGTGTAGAGGGCGTTGCCGCCGTCGATGATGATGTCGCCGGGCTCCATGGCCGCGGCCAGCTCCTCGATCACCGCGTCGGTGGCGTCACCGGCTTTGACCATGATGAGCACGCGGCGCGGCTTCTCCAGCGCGGCCACGAACTCCTCGACGGTCTCGGTGCGCACGAAATCACCCTCGCCGCCGTGCGCCTCCAACAGCGCGTCGGTCTTGCCGATGCTGCGGTTGTGCAGGGCCACGGTGTAGCCGTGCCGTGCGAAGTTCCGGGCGATATTGCTACCCATGACCGCAAGGCCGGTCACGCCGATCTGGGCGCGCGCTTCCGAGGTCGCCATGAAACAGCCTCTCTCCGTTCGACAGGTGTAATGACCGCACGAATTCAGCTCCGGCGGCGGCATCCCGGACGCTCCACGACGCCATACCCTTTTCTACCCGGTCGGGTTCCGTCACACCGAGGGACCCCGGGCAGCCGGGCGACTCGGACGGTCCCGTGGCCGGTGAGGGACCGGTTCGCGGCGTCGCCGGGGTCGGCGGTGAGCCACCGGTCGATCCACTCGGCCGGGCGCGGACTCGACGAGCGGGATCAAGCACAGCCCAGGGCAGCGGCCGGCCACCACGACACCCGGCCGGTCATCCATACCCGCGATTCCCGTGGCCCCGGCAGCTACGGCACCGCGCCCGCCTCCAGCCGCCGACCCGTCCACATCGTCGAAGGTTGCTCGAAAACCACTGGCCGCCAGCCTAGTTGCGCCGATACAGTGCCCGGATGACACGTTTGAATCAGATTGTCGCCGTCGAGAAAGGGATCAAGTCCCGGACCTTCTCCGATCTCACCGAGGCCCACCACAAGCTGGCCAAGAACCCGCTGCTGAGCGGTATCTCGCGCACCTACCGTCCCAAGGACGAGAAGGGTGAGCAGCTGCCGCCCGAGTCGACGCGCGTGCAGGTGCGGTCCGAGGAGGTCTTGCAGACCACGGCGGAGATCCTGACCAAACTGTTCGACGTTGTCGCGACCAAGGATTGGGCGAACACCACCGCGACCGCGTCGGTGGTGGTGGACGGGCGCACGCTGGTGGCGGACGCGCCCATCACCTACCTGCTGTTCCTGGAGAAGCAGCTGGTGGACCTGCACACCTTCGTGCGCAAGCTGCCGGTGCTGGATGCCGCGGAGTCCTGGGAGTACGACGACGCCGCGGACTGCTACGCCACCGAGCCGGTACAGACGGTGCGCACCAAGAAGATTCCGCGCAACCATGTGAAAGCCGAAGCGACGGAAAAGCATCCGGCACAGGTCGAGGTGTATCACGAGGATGTGGTGGTCGGCTACTGGCGCACCATCAAGTTCTCCGGCGCGCTGCCCGCCAAGCGCGTCCATGAGCTCACCGAGCGCATCGAGAAGTTGCAGCAGGCGGTGAAGTTCGCGCGCGAGGAGGCCAACAATGCCGAGGTCACGCAGCGCAAGCTGGGCGCGGACGTCTTCGGATACCTGTTCGGCTGAACATATTCCGTTGGCTGACCGGGGCTGCCCGGTCTAGAGTCGGCAGTGCGCAAGGAGCGCAAGCTGAAACCGAAGTTCAATGTGATCGGCTCAGCGGCCCAGTGGGGGTTCGAATCCCTCTCCCGCCATCCACGGCGGGATAGCCCAATCGGTAGAGGCACCGCGGTCGACTCAAACTCACATTATCGCTCCAGCTTCAGCATTCGCCGCCGAACGCCGAATCGAAGGAACGGGTTGTCAGCGTGAAGGCTGCGGGTTCAACTCCCGCCCGCCCAGCCACCGATGGGCGGTAGCTCAAACGTAGAGCGTCACGTTAATTTCAGACTGAGCCGGTTCTTAAACGTGTCGGCGTGCCGCAATTGGGCGGCCACCGAAGCCCCGGGGCAGGCTACGCCCCGGGGTTTCCCTATTTCCGCAATTCGTCGGCGGGTAGCCGGAATCCGATTTCGGTGCCGCCGCCGGGACGGTCGGTGACGAAGACCGTGCCCGCGTGGGCGGTGATGATGTCGTGGACGATGGCCAGGCCCAGGCCGGAACCGGGCATGGAGCGGGTGCGGTCGGTTCGGTAGAAGCGGTCGAAGACGGCGCGGTGGTCGGCGGGGGCGATACCGGGGCCGCGGTCGAGGACCTTCAGTTCGCCCGGGCGGACCCGGATTTCGACGTCGGTGTCGGGCGGGCTGAACTTGAGGGCGTTGTCGAGGAGGTTGTCGACGCAGCGGGTCAGGGCTCGCGGTCGTGCGGTGACGGCGCGCGAGTCGTCGGAGGGTGACGGGCCGTCTTCGATGTCGCCCGTTGGGGTTTCGGTTCGCACCGTAATGATCCGCCCGGTTCGGCGGCGGAAGCGCTGCGCACACGCCTCGGCGAGATCCGGCAGCGCTACCCGGGCCGGCGGCTCATCGGTGTACCGGTCGGTCGCCAGTTCGACGAGTTCGCCGACCAGGGCGTCGAGGGCCTTGGCCTCCTGGACGAGGGTGGTCAGCACCTTCGCTGCGTCGGCGGGGTCGAGTCTGCCGTTCGCCCGTTGCAGCAGTTCGGCACTGCCGCGCACGGAGGTGAGCGGGGTGCGCAATTCGTGCCCGGCATCCTGGACGAGTCGGTGCTGTTGCGCCCGCGACAGTCGCAAGGCCGCGAGCATGGCGTTGAAATCTCTGGTGAGATCGCCGATTTCGTCGCGGCCCGCGTCGGGCAGCACGGTGGACAGGTCGCGGGTGGTCGTAATGCGCTGGGTCGCAGCCGTCAGCCGCCGCAGCGGGCGCAGCACCGCGCCGATGGCGAGCCAGCTGACCAATGCCGCAGCCAGCACGGCGATGGCGGTTATCGACGCTGTGCGCCAACGGAATTGGGTATCGAGACGCAGCACCTCGGTGTAGTTCTGGCCGACCATGAGCGCGCCGCCGCCGGGCCGGGGTTGGGTGAGCACGCCGTAGGTGACCGCGCCGACCGTGATCTCGTCCAGCCCGCCACCCTGTCCGCCGCGCGTCACGGCGCGATCGGAGTCGTTGACCGGCAACGGATCCCGGCCCGGGGTCAGCATGCGCACGGTGCCGTCGGGCAGCAGCAGCTGTTCGGTCATGTCCGGGCGCACCGGCGGCAGGGTCCCGGCGTCCAGCAGCGCCGCCACGGTGGCGGCCCGGTCCGCGAGCCCCCGATCGACCTGATCGACGACCAGCGGGGTCACGCTGCGGTACGCGGTGATCATGGCGATCAGGATGGCCGCCACCGTGGTGGCCAGCGCGACCAGCGTGAGCCGGGTCCGCATCACACCGCCTTCACGGTGAAGCCGACATTGCGCACGGTCTGGATCAGCCGGGGCGCGCCGCCCTCCTCGGTCTTGCGTCGTAGGTAGCCGATGTACACATCCAGCGACCGCGATTCGGTGTCGAAGTCGTAGCCCCAGATGTGTTCGTAGATCTGGCCTTTGGTGAGCACCACGGGCGCGTTGCGCAGCAGCAGTTCCAGCACGTCGAACTCGGTGCGGGTCAGCTCGAGCACCCGGTCCCCGCGCCGGACCTCCCGGGTCGCCGGGTTCAGGCTCAGATCGGCGACCGTCAGCACCGCGGGTTCGTCGGGTGCGCTGCGCCGCAGCAGCGCGCGCAGCCGGGCCAGCAGTTCCTCGGTGTCGAAGGGCTTGGCCAGGTAGTCGTCGGCCCCGGCGTCGAGTCCGGCCACCCGGTCACCGACCAGTCCGCGCGCGGTGAGCACGAGGATCGGCAGCCGGTCCCCGCACAGGCGCAGTGTCCGGCACAGCGACAGCCCGTCCATGCGGGGCATGACGACATCCACCACCGCCAGATCCGGCCGGTCCGTTTCGAGCAGGTCCAGGGCCTCCCGCCCGTCCCCGGCCAGGCACACCTCGTACCCCTCGAACCGCAGCAGCTGCTCCAGGGTGCTGCGCACATTCGGATCGTCCTCGACCACGAGCACTTTCGGTGATGTCACCCGGTCAGTCTGGTCGGTGGCGGCTGTCGTCATCGCGGGTCACCCGTCAGTTCGTGACCGGTGCCACGACGATCGGCGGCAGCGACGCGGCGCACTCCGCGCCCTGGACCGTCCCGGTGCGCGCGAAGCGGGCCACGATGCCGCTCACGCAGCCGGAGGGCTCCAGGTCGGGCACGTGCCCGGTGTTCGGCACCGAGACGAAGGTCGAGTGCGTGATTTTCGCGGCCAGCTGCTTGCCATTGGCGTCGGGCGTGACCGCGTCCAGGTCTCCGGACAGCACCAGCACCGGGACGTCGGGCAGCGGCGTGGCGACCTGGTCGGGCCGCTGGTGGCCGGGGATGCCGGGCCAGCGCAGGCAGGCGTCACCGCCGTCGCGCTGGCCGCCCGCGAAACCCTCGGCGCTGAACGGCCCGAAGTCGTTCGCGGCCCCCGCCAGGCGGTCCCGGTACTGCCGCTCACGCTCCGGCAGTGCCGCCTCCGGCGACCACAGCGGCTGATAGTCGTTGCAGGACAACGCGATATAGAGGCCGATGTTCTCGTAGGCCGGTTCCTCGGTGGTGAGCCGGACGAATTCGGCCAGTCCGCTGTCGTCACCGCGCACCGCGGCGTGCAGGGCGGCGGGCAGCATGCCCAGCGGGGTCATGGCCTCCGGGCGCTCGCCGAGGCTGCTGGTACCGGCCTCGAAGACGAGGCTCGCCAGCTTCGACTCGGTCAGCAGCACTTCACTTTTGGCCGACACCGCGATCGGCCGTTCGCGCAGTCGCGCGGCCACCGTGCGCAGATCGTCGACGGCGACCGCACCGGCGCAGGCGTGGCTGCGCTCGCAGATGCGTTGCAGCGACAGCGATACCGCCGCGGCATTGGGCCGCTGCAACGGGTCGTGGTCGCTGGCGTAAGCACCCGTCAGCACCATCGAGGCGACATGCTCCGGGTGACGCTGCGCGTAGATGGGCATCAGATAGGTCCCGTAGGAGATGCCATACGGAATCAGCTTGTCGATTCCCAGCTTCGCCCGCACCGCATCGAAGTCGTCGACGGTGGCCGCCGAGGTATACCCGGCCGCCTTGTCCCCCAACCGATCCGCGCACCGCCCCACCGCCGCACGCTGCTGCTCCCGGGTACCCAACTGGTATTCGTCCGCCCCCACACCGCAATCGATCGCCCCCGACACCCCCGTCCCGCGCGGATCGATCAACAACACATCATGATCGGCGAGCAGATCCGCCGTAACCGCCGCCGCCTCGACCGCATGCGACACCATCGGCACCCCGGGCCCACCCGGATTCGGCAGCACGGTACCCACCGCCCCCTCCCCACCCCGATGCCTGATCACCGCATACCCCACCTCGACCGCCCCGAGATCACCCCGCCCGTCGACCAGCCCCCGCGACACCGTCCCGCAATCCACCGTGTACCCCTCCACCACCGGACACCACGGCACCGCCGAATCCCCCTCCCCCGCACCACATCCCGCAACCACCCCGGCCACAACAGCCACAACCGCCGCAACCCCGACCCCCGTGCGTATTCCCGCGCGCATCCCACGACTCCCTCACCCGTTCCCGCCCGGCCTCTCCGAGCGGCTCACCGAAATCCTGCGCAGCGGACTTCAAACCCGATTCAACCCAATGACAAAGCCGTGTAAGAATCACCGCCCACCGACTGCCGTCACCCCACGCACGCACCACCCGCCGCAGCTGGTCAGAAACGAGCGTCGACGAAGTCGAGAAAATCGACGATCTCGTCATCGAAGCTGGTGTCAGAGCGGAACACATACAGGCGATTCACATCACCGAGTGGCACAGTACTGGGGCGTCTGTCTGATTTCGTTACGGATTTTGTGCCACTCGGCATTCGGCAGTACGGGGTGTTCTGGCTCGTGACGGCTCCGGTCGTTGACTCGGAGCGGTCACACATGATGCAGTCACGAAGGCTCGTGAACATGTCGACACAAGATGTCAGCCAACTGAAGGGGAGAGGCCATGGGCGACAAGCAGAAGACCCCCGACTGGGTCGCGGAAAGCGGCGCATGGGTGCTGGAAAACGGACATCGAACCTTGTTGAAGCTGACCGGTGGTCGCTGGCCGCACAGGCTCGGCTCGATGCAGGCGTTGGAGCTGCATACCATCGGTCGTAAGACCGGTCAGCGGCGTTCCACGTTGTTGAGCTCGCCCGTTTTCGCTCCGGAGCAGATCGTCCTGATCGCCTCGCTCGGCGGCGCTTCGCACAACCCTGCCTGGTATCTGAATCTCGTTGCCCACCCCAATGTGGAGATCACCGTGCGCGGAGAGACCAAGCCGTACATCGCGCGCACCGCGTCCGCGGAGGAGAAGGCCGAGCTCTGGCCCGCGACCACCCGCGGCTTCGGCAACCCGTACGACGGATATCAGCGCAGCACTCCGCGGGATATCCCCGTGGTTATCTGCGAACCGGCCTGATAACGGCTCGTCCACGCCTCGATGGCCGATCCGGTCCGCCCGGTACGCGGCATGCGCGGACACAGCGACGGCCCCGAGATGCCCCGGGGCCGTCGATCTTCGGTTGGGCCGCCCTGGCCGCCGCGGACCGCGCGGGTGCCATTACAGGATGGTGGTTTCGGGATCCGATGAGCCGTTCGGCTTGTGGACACTACGCCCGGTGTGGAGCAGACCCGGCCGACGGTAGCAGTTGTTCGAGAGCGTCACCGATCGGTAAGTCGACTGCCAGCCAAGCATCGATATTGTTCGGATCCTGGGGTGCCGGTTGCGGTCGCCAGGCGATGGCGACGCAGAGTTCGATTGCTTCGCCGGGCTCGAGATCGGGGAGCCGCCAGGTCAGCTGAGCCGGGTAGCAAGAGGTGACGGAGTACTGGGTGGCGTTGTCCGCCCAGGACCGTGGCAGGTGCTGTGCCCACCGTAGCGGGAGGTGTCGGCCGGTTTCTGCCTGTGCGGAAAGCAGTTCCAGGTCCGGTCCGCCCATTGACAGGATGGTGGTCGTGGTGTCGATCGTCAGGGCTTCGAGGTGCTCGCCGCAGTCGGGACTGCGGTGGGCGTCGGTGGGGATATCGGTGAGCTCGGCGCGCAATTCCAGTTCGGGTACCCGGGATCGAGCCCGAATCTGCCAGATTGCTGCCCACAGCGCGGTCACGGTCAGCGGTTCACGATTGATGTACAGGTTATTTCGGACCTGGCCGGTCACGACGTCGACCGTGGCGCTCGGGTGGTCCCAGTGGTGCAGGACGGCACCGGAAGGCATAGTCCGTGCTGAGGTCGAACCGGCGACCACCTCCATTCCGAGCCGAGTAGAGAGGACCACCGTCCCGACCGGGGTAACGATATCGGCTGGCCGCGATGACAATTCGCCCGATTCACCAGCATGGGCCATGTCCGGGTTCACATGACCCAACTCGTCGGGAGCGGCGCTGAACGTCACGATGGTCGCGCCGGTTTCGTCGTCGGAATAGTCGAGTTCGAGTTCGCACGAGCTATGTCGATCGATCACCGTGCAGATTGCGCCACGCTGCACACCGACCGCCGTGAACCGGTCGGTGACCACTACGACTCGATCAAACGTTTCGAACACGAAGGGCACCTCACTCCGACGAAGATCAGGCCGCCAGAGTCTACAAATTCGCCGAGACGTCACATCCGTTGACACGCTCAACTCGGCTATGTGCGTGCACTCAGCCAGCCGCACCCGCGGCTGGTGCCGAACGCCCGGGTCGCGGCTAGTAC